>DATKNI010000001.1:0-27464 GCA_035541415.1 Minisyncoccota bacterium
TTACCAAGGCTTGAAATTCAAGATGACGGGCGATGGAAACATTGCCTTTCTCACAAGGACATCTTGGACAGGTGCTGCATGGTTGTCGTCAGCTCGTGTTTTGAAATGTTCCCTTAAGTGGGGTAACGAGCGCAACCCCTATTACGCGTTACAAGTGTCGCGTGAAACTGCCCAGCCCAAAGTTCACAATTCAATTTGCGAATTTCGGGCTGGGAGGAAGGAGGGGATGACGTCAAATCCGCATGGCCCTTTGATACCCTGGGCTACACATACGCTACAATGGCGGTGACAATGGGTTGCCAACCCGCAAGGGGGAGCTAATCCCATCAAACACCGCCCCAGTTCGGATTGAGGGCTGCAACCTGCCCTCATGAAGCCGGAATCGCTAGTAATCGCAGATCAGCAACGCTGCGGTGAATACGTTCTCGAGTCCTGTACTCACTGCCCGTCAAGCCAAGGGAGCCGGTAATAGGTGAAACTTCACTTTCGTGGGGTCAACCTAAGATCGGTGACATGGGCTAAGTCGTAACAAGGCACGCGTAGCGGAAGCTGTGCGTGGATCAATTAAACTTATACAATCGAGACGATTGTAGTCGAACATCATGCGCCATTTATATGGCCTTATGGTGTGATAGGTTGGGACAACTAAAAAGCTCTTTGCATGTGTTAAAATAAACGGTATATGGCGGACGACGCAAAAAAGGTCATGGTGATTGAGGACGATCGATTTCTTTCGACGCTTCTCAAGGCGCGCCTCGAAAAAGAAGGCTTCGCCATCGAACAGGCGTTCGACGGAGAAGAAGCCCTCGATGTCTTACGGCGCATCACCCCACCCAACCTTATTATCCTCGACCTCATCATGCCCAAGGTGACCGGTTTTGAATTATTGCAAACCGTCTCGATCACACCGGGACTCGCCAATATCCCCGTCATCATTCTGAGCAACCTCGCCCAAGACTCAGACATCGAAAAGGCAAAGCAGCTGGGCGCGAAAGAATATTTCGTCAAAGTGAAGGTTTCCATCGACGATCTCGTCGGAAAAATAAAAACCCTTGTAGCATAATTTCATGATCACCGAAGCAATCCAAAAACAAATTCGTCCGGGCGCCAAAGTGCGCGTGTACGAAGGCAAGACCCCGTTCACGGGGCTTGTGATCGCGCGCAAACATGGCTCCGAGCCGGGCGCGACATTCACCGTGCGCACCGTTCTCGCGGGCGTCGGCGTAGAAAAAATTTATCCGATCCACTCGCCGGCGGTCGTCAAGGTTGAAATCGTCTCGAGTCCCAAGAAGGTGCATCGTTCAAAGTTGTACTTCGTCCGCGAAGTATCAGGTGCCCGTCTTCGCCAGAAGCTCGACGTTTCACTCTAGTATTGTTTATTGTTGAATATTGTTTATCGTTGAAAAGAAGAAAGCCCCGATCGCATGTGCGAAACGGGGCTTTTTATCCTAAGTAAGGAAGAGGGGTGCAGAGCAATGTTCTGGGTGCTTGCTAGGCCGGCATCCCGCCAGCCGAATGGTTTGTCACCGCAATCGTCGGCGATGTTGGTGAAAGTAATGCTGACGTGCCTCGATTGAGGCGGTATGGTGTTTTCGCCGGTGGCGCGATCCGCAGAATGAAGATCGCAGCAATACAGATGGCGATAAAGCCAAGAACAAACACTATTTTCACCCCGGGGCTCCTTTCTGGCACAGACGCCTCTGCGCCAAAGTTCTACCCTCGAGTGTAGCACAGCGGACAAAATCGTCAATAGTAAATCTTGAAAATCCAGGCGGCATTGTCTATAATCAAAACGCATTTGTAGATAAATGCGCGGGTGGCGAAACTGGCAGACGCACTACCTTGAGGTGGTAGCGCCCGTTCGGGCGTGCAGGTTCAAATCCTGTCCCGCGCACTTCTGAACAAATAAAAAATCGCTGTTCTCAGCGAGCGAGACTATTCTTAGTCAACGAGTCCTTGATGTTAGTGGACTGGGCTGTCCAGCCAGATGATCCTCATGATGGTCCGGCTGTGTAGACAATAACAAGGCTGACCACAGCAACGATGCCTATTGGCACTATCAACTCCCAAAAGAAACTCCAATCCGATGATCTCATGGTGCCCTCCTGATGCTTTTATACCATATATGATGATATTTTGTCAAACATGGCTAAAATAAGTTCGAATCTGGTTCGCTGTCCCGCACCTTAAAGAACGATTTCGTCCCATCAATACTGATTTTTTGTTCTTCATAGAAGGTTTGATGTGACCATGGAAAGAATGATCCAAAAATGGAATAATGAAAAGCAATGGAGGAACCCGTCTCGAACTCTGATAAAACGTCCCGCATCTTAACCCTGCCGAAGAATATCTTTTTCTTGGGACTCACCAGCCTGTTCAACGATTTCTCATCGGAGATGGTATTTTCGGTCTTTCCGGCGTTCTTCACGTCCGTGCTCAAGGCCGGCGCCGCTTCGCTCGGGATGGTGGATGGCATCGCGGAGGGATTATCCGATTTCTTCAAGATATATTCCGGCAGCCTCTCGGATAAATGGCAAAGCAGGAAGCCATTTGTCATTGCAGGCTATGTGCTTTCGACGCTCACGCGTCCTTTTTATATTCTTTTTCAAACCGTCGGCGGTGCGCTCGGATTGCGCGTGCTCGACAGGGTCGGGAAGGGATTCCGTGATTCCCCTCGGGACGCCATCATTTCCCTGTCATCTCCAAAAGAAGAGCTCGGCAGATCTTTCGGCTATCATCGGGCGATGGATACGATGGGATCGATCCTCGGACCTCTCGTCGCATATTTCATCCTGCGATCTTTCCCTATGCACTTTAACGCGGTGTTCCTCACGGCGTTTTTCATCGGTTTGATCACAATCGTTACACTTTTTTTCATATCGGATGTCGCGTTATCCCACGAGACGGAAAAGAAACGCGTCGCATCCGCCTTCAAAAATCTCTCGTGGCGGTTCAAATTATTTATCCTCTCCATTTTCATATTGTCCGTCGGCAGTCTGCCGATCGCCGTCATGCTTTTAAAGACCGAGTCAATCGGGCTCATTATCGCCGACATACCGCTTTTCTATATGATTTATAACCTTTCTTATGCGGGGTTCTCCATGGCAGCCGGGAAGATGAGCGATAAAATCGGGGCGCGGGCGATTATCGTGATCGGATATGCTATCTTGATCGCAAGCTACTTCTTTTTGAATAGTGCTCATTCACCATGGATTCTCGCGGGAAGTTTCCTCCTGCTCGGCCTCTTTCCCGCGCTCACCGACGGTGTCCAGCGGTCACTCGCTTCGCAATTGTCCACTGCCGAGCTTCGCGGCGGGGCTTTGGGACTTCTGAATGCCGGGGTTGGTTTCGGGGCGTTGATCGCGGGCATCGGCGGCGGTTATCTCTGGCAGGCATATAGCCCGACGGTGGCTTTCTTGGCGTCGGGCGCAACAATTGTTGTTGGGATGGCGTTATTTTTGCTTTCGACGATACAGCAAGGAACCTACGGCGATATTACGAAAGATTTTTCCATAAAATAGGTTCGGGTTTGGTTCGTTGTCCCGCACGAGAGAGATAGAGCCGGGCGCATTCCAATAAAAAGATTTTTGTCGTAGAATATTTTCAGCATTCGTTATTGATGTAAGGAGGAAAACATGTCTCGGCGCGGCTTGTTATTGGCGTTCATCGTGCTGGTTTTTGGTTTGGTCAATGCGGAGCTGAATTCCCGTTTCGGAGGTCTCTCGGAGGCCCCTACGTGGGATATGCTGACCGTTCTTTCCGTCCCATTGATGCTTGCGTGCGCTTTGGCCATTCTTTTCAATCTCGTGAAGCCGCACGAGTAAAGGCAGTTTTTGCGGTGAAAAGCGCATCCTTTCGGGTGCGCTTTTTTCTTGAGCGACCCACTTTCGCGGACGGCTTAAATATAAAAAAGCCGCACCGAGTCGGACGAAACGACAAGATGCGGCGTTAGAGGGAGAGTTTTTTGAGCTTTTCCTCGAATTCTCCCCACGTGTTCGAAGTCATTCCTAGATCGGTAATTTTTTGGACGTATTCGGCGATCATCCGCCGTGAATATTGCGACGTCGAGAGGGCGAGGTGATTTGACAAAGAATTGAGCACGACGCCGATCCCGCCGACGTTGCTTTTGCTCCACTCACGTTTTCCTTCTTCGCGGGTTTTGTTATCAAGCGTCAAGCAATCCTCCTGCCATTCTTATACCGAAGATAGGGGAGTCCGTCAATCCACTTCCATTTTTATGGCAATTTGCTATAGTAACACCCAATGAGGCGACACCCCGGTCTCTACTTAGGAATTATCATAATCGTGGCAATCGCCGCCGGTTTTTTTGTTTATCCCAAATGGATTGGGGGCGATTACATGCCATGGCGGCTTGGCCTTGATTTGGTGGGCGGCAGCCATCTCGTCTACAATATCGATCTTTCCAATGTTTCCTCGACGAACCAAGCGTCGGTTGTCGGCGGCCTGCGCGACGTCATCGAAAAGCGCATCAACCTGTACGGCGTAAGCGAGCCGGATATTTACACTTCGCAGTCAGGCAACCAGGCCCAGCTGTATGTTGATCTGGCCGGCATCACAAATCTTTCCGACGCCATCAACCAGATCGGCCAGACGCCGACGCTCGATTTCCGCGAAGTCGAGCAGAATGGTTCGGGAACGCAGTACGTCTACACCAATCTCACCGGCGAATACATCACAGGCGCTTCGCTTATCTTCGACCCGACAACCGGCCAGCCGCAGGTGCAGATTAATTTCAACAAAGACGGCGCTGATATTTTCGGCCGCATTACCGCGGCGAACATCGGCAAGCCGCTTGCGATTTTCCTCGACAACCAGCTGATTGAGGCGCCGACCGTGCAGTCTGCGATCACGGGCGGTTCGGCTGTCATCACGGGCAACTTCACCGTGGCCAATGCCCAACAGCTTGTCCAGCGGTTCAACGCGGGAGCATTGCCGGCGCCGATTACGCTCATCAACCAGCAAACCGTAAGCGCGACGCTCGGAGTCGATTCACTGAAGAAAGTGATGCTCGCCGGCATCATCGGCACCATCCTTGTGATGCTCTTTATGCTCTTCTATTACCGTCTGCTCGGCCTTTTTGCATCGCTCTCGCTCATCATTTATATTGCGCTCACGCTCGGCATTTTCAAGATTTTCTCGGTGACGATGACGCTCGCCGGTTTGGCCGGTTTCATTCTCACGATCGGCATGGCCGTCGACGCCAATATTCTCATTTTCGAACGCATCAAAGAAGAGCTGAAGCGGGGATTACCCAAGGCTTCGGCGATTGAAGAAGGCTTCCGCCGCGCTTGGTCATCCATCCGCGACTCGAACATTTCAACGAGCATCACGGCGATCATCCTCTATCTCTTTACCTCGAGCTTCGTCCGCGGCTTTGCGCTCACGCTCCTCATCGGCGTTCTCGTGAGCTTGTTCAGTGCCATCACGACGACGCGGCTTTTCCTGCGCGTTTTCCTCAAAGACAAGTCGACCACCACTAAACCGGCAACCGCATAACCATGAACATTGTTGGAAAGAGAAAATTATGGTTTGCATTCTCGGCCGTGCTCGTCGGCCTCGCCATTATCGCCATCGCGACGTATGGCTTCAAGTTGAGCGCCGAGTTCAAAGGCGGTTCGCTGTGGGAATTCAAGATTCCGATCAACCAGCCGTCGCTCGCCGACGTCCAAGGGGCTTTTTCGAATACGCTCCACATCGACGGCGCCCAGATCACCTATGATTCCACAAACCAGGAATTCCTCGCGCGTTTCGACACGGTGAGCGAGACCTCCCACCAGCAATATTTAAAGATTTTGGAGAACACGTGGTCGTCATTCCAGGAATTGAATTTTGAATCGATCAGCCCGTCGATCGGCGCCGGCCTTCTCAACAACGCCATCATCGCGATGATCCTCGTGCTCGTCGGCATTTCGATCTATATCGCATTCGCATTCCGCAAAGCTTCGCGGCCGATCAGCTCGTGGCAGTACGGTTGGATCACGCTCGTCACGCTCTTCCACGACGTTTCCATCCCGGCCGGATTGCTCGCGTTCCTTGGCCACACGTCGGGAGTGCAGATCGACAGCAACTTCATCGTTGCATTGCTCGTCGTCATGGGCTTCTCGGTTCACGACACGATTGTCGTATTCGACCGCATCCGCGAAAATCTCCTCAAACAGCGCGGCCGCGAGCCGTTCGTGAAAATCGTGAACGACAGCGTCAACCAGACCATCGCGCGTTCCGTGAACACTTCGCTCACGCTCATCCTCGTGCTTCTCGCGCTCTACTTTGTGGGCCCGACCGACCTCCGCTACTTCGTGCTTACGCTCCTCGTTGGAGTAACGACCGGCATCTACTCATCGATCTTCATCGCGAGCCCGCTCCTCGTTGCCATAGCCCCCCAAGATATCAAATAGAGCGAAGGTCGTTTGTTGAGGAAGCAAAAATAATCCCCGGTCTTCTCGGACGCGACGAAGACGAGCGTCCTCGAATTCCCGGGGATTATTTTTGCACCACAACGGCACACCCTTGTCTCTATTGACACCCTCTTGCGTTTTAATGTACTATGGTGTATATTACTAGAAAACAAATATCCTATGGCGTCTATTTCTAAGATCATAAATAACGCGCTTGCGGGCCTTAACCCTCGTCAAAAGGAGGTTTTAGCGGCCCGTTTTGGACTTGAAAAAGGGGACGAAGGCGAGACGTTGGCGGCTATCGGCGAGCGCATGCACGTAACCCGTGAGCGCGTCCGCCAGATCGAAAACGGGGCCATCGCCCTCGTGAAAGCCAATATGGCCGAGAACGAGGAATCGGTCGCCATGATTGAGCGCATCAAGAAATTCATCGCTCAAAAAGGCGGAGTCGCCAAGAAAGCCGATGTCGCGCAGTTCGCGTCTTCGATTGCGAACGGCGTCCGCGAATCGCATCTCGACTTCCTTGCGGAAGCGACGGGAGCGTTCCATCTCTATCGTGAAGACGAAAACTATCATCCGTTTTATTACGTGAGCGACAAAGACATGAAGACCGCTCAAGCGTTTGTTGATAATTGGGTGAGCTTCCTCAAGAATCGCAAAGAAAAAGTTCTTTCGGAGAGCTATCATGTCCAGCTCGCTTCGTTCCTCAAGACAAAGTCAGTGAACCAGCCGATTGCCGAAAACTACCTCGCCATCTCCAAGCGGATCCACAAGAACCCGTATGGCGATATGGGCCTCCGCGATTGGTCGGAAATCAGCCCAGCAACGGTGCGCGACAAGATTTATCTCGTTCTCAAAAAGAAAGGGGAACCGCTTCACTTTGAAGATATTGCGGAGCACATCAACCGCGTCGGTTTTGACCGCCAGGAAGCCTTGGCTCCGACGGTGCACAACGAGCTCATCAAGGACGAGCGTTTCGTCCTCGTTGGCCGCGGCATGTACGGTTTGCGCGAACACGGGTATGAGCCGGGCACCGCGCGCCAGGTGATTGCAAAGATCCTCAAGTCCCGCGGCCCGCTCCGCCCGACGGAAGTCGTGACGCACGTGAATCACGAGCGCTTCTTCAAGCCGAACACCATTCTCATCAACTTGCAAAACAAGAATTACTTTGAGCGCATGCCGGATGGCCGGTATAAAGTCCGCGAGTCATAACCGCCGGACGCTCCTTTTTGGGTCCCGTATTTTTGAAAATTTTGTTATGCTTAGGGTAGCTCAACATGTCTAATTTCTTTTCATTGCCAACCTTGCCCGGCCCCGTTGCGGGCATTTTAACAAGCATCCTCACCGTATGGGGCTATGTGTGGTGGTTCGTTTTGCCGCTCATTGCCGGCATCGTTCTTTGGGAGGCCTGGCTGCTCCATTTGCATTATCAGTGGGCGCACAATATCCATTGGTCATTTCTTGAAATCCGCATTCCTAAGAATGTATTAAAAACTCCCCGCGCCATGGAGCAGATTTTTGCTGCCGCCCACGCGCCGTATTCTTACGGTTATTCTTGGGTGCAAAAATATATCCAGGGCATGGATGAATATTGGTTTTCATTCGAGATTATTGCTCGCAACGGCGAGACCCATTTTTATCTTCGGACGCCGAATGCCCTGCGCAACATGATGGAATCAGCCATTTACGGCCAGTACCCGGAAGCGGAAATCAGCGAGGCTGACGATTATCTTGAAGAGATGCCGAAAGCCTTGCCGAACCGGACGTTCGATCTGGCGGGATTCGAAGAGGTCCTGCGCGATCCCGGCTACGTTCCCATTCGCACCTACGAATCATTCGAGGACGCCGTCGAAGAACGGCGCGTTGATCCGATTGCAGGCCTTATGGAAATCATGTCCAAATTAAAAGAAGGGGAGCAGCTTTGGTATCAGCTTCTCGTGCGGCCCACCGGAGATGAGTTCCGCAAGGAGGGTGCCGATGCGATCGACGAACTCCATGGCTTAAAAAAAGAAGAGCATCACGGCAGCTGGTTCCCGAAGATCGATCTTGGTTTCACCTTTTCCCAGGCGCTTCGGGCTCCGTTCCAGCATCCGGGCGAACACGAGGCCCATGAAGAGCGCAAAGAAGAGGGCTCCCAGCGCATGTTTTTACCCGTGCACCAGCAAGAATGGGCGAATGCCGTCCAGAAGAAAATCCAGAAGCTCGCATTTGATGCAACGGTCCGCTTTATGGTGATAACCGAGCGCGATGTCGCACCTGCCGATTCGGGCCATCTGATGTCCCTTCACGGATTCGTGCGCCAGTTCAATTCGCCGTACATGAACCAGCTCAAGCCGGAAAAATCCACAACGACGGCCGGTTGGGCGGTCAAAGGGTTGTTCAAGAAAACGCGCCTGCAATACCGCAAGCGCTTGTTGTATGAACATTACCGCAATATTTTGCTCGGTCCCACAGCGACGCTCAACATTGAGGAGCTTGCGACGATCTACCATTTCCCGATTGCCGCGGTTTCAACCGCAGAACTTGAAAAAGTCGAATCCCGCAAGGGCAGTCCTCCGGCGGCATTGCCGATCATCGAAGAAGAATAATTTATGGCAAACAACAACGACATCACCCCCATCGGCTTCCATAACTATCGCGGCAATCGCGAGGAAAAATTCGGCATCAGGCTCGATGACCGCCGTCGCCATATTTACGTCATCGGAAAAACCGGCGTTGGCAAATCGACGCTCCTCGAAAACATGGCGATCCACGACATCCAGTCGGGGAAAGGCATGGCGTTTATTGACCCGCACGGCTCTTCGGCGGAGAAGCTTCTCGATTTTGTTCCGGAAGAGCGCCTCGATGACGTGATTTATTTTGATCCGTCGGATCTTGAACATCCGATCGCATTCAATCCGATGGAGCAGGTGAATACCGAATTCCGACACCTGGTGGCGTCGGGTCTCATGGGCGTATTCAAAAAAATCTGGGTGGACGCCTGGTCGGCTCGCATGGAATATATTTTGAATAACACCTTGCTCGCGCTGCTTGAGTTTCCAGGATCGACGGTTCTCGGCGTCTTGCGCATGTTTGCGGAACCGGAGTACCGGAAAAAAATCGTGAGTACGCTCCAAGATCCCGTCATCAAAGCGTTTTGGCAGAATGAGTTTGCGCGATATTCCCAGCGGCTCGAAACGGAAGCGCTCGCCGCCATTCAAAACAAGGTAGGCCAATTCGTTTCCAATCCCTTGATCCGCAACATCCTCGGGCAGTCGCGCTCCACGATCAACATGCGAGAGATCATGGATTCCGGAAAAATCCTCATCGTGAACCTTTCCAAGGGAAAAATCGGCGAGGATAACTCGGCGCTTCTGGGCGCCATGATGATTGCGCGCATGCAACTCGCGGCGATGTCGCGCGCCGATACGCCGGAGGAGAAGCTCCGCGATTTTTTCCTTTACGTGGACGAGTTCCAAAACTTTGCCACTGATTCGTTTGCAAATATTTTGGCTGAAGCCCGCAAATACCGCTTGAGCCTCGTTTTGGCGCACCAATATATCGGCCAGCTTATTTTATCCGATGGCAACACAAAAGTGCGCGATGCGGTGTTCGGCAACGTGGGCACGCTGGTTTCGTTCCGCGTCGGCGCTCCCGATGCCGAATTCCTCGAGCCGGAATTCACGCCGGAATTTGAGCAGCAGGACCTCGTGAATCTTTCAAAGGCGAATGTCTACCTGAAGCTTATGATCAACGGCGTCTCGTCCCGGCCGTTCTCGGCAACCACGTTGCCGCCGCCCGTTCCGCCGCTTGTTTCGCATCGCGACGTGATCGTTTCAAATTCACAGCAGCACTACAGCACGCCGCGCAGCGTGGTTGAGGCGAAGATCGCGTCAGAATGGGAATCGCAGAGCGAGCAAGTGATTGAGGAGAAGATTGGCCGCCGCAACGAACGCCCGCTTTCGCAAGCGCTCCGCGGCGAGCCGCGCTCTGCCGGACCGCGGGCTCCGCGCCCGCCGCGTCCGTCTCCCGCTTCTTCGGTTCTGCCGCCCCGCGAGGCGCATCCCATCGCGCAACCGGTTGAGGTGAAGCCGATGGAAGCAAATCCAATCGTAGCAAAACCGATCGAAGCAAAACCGATTGAGCCGTCCCGCGCTCGGCCGGTCCCGCCGCCGATCCGGCGCCGTGAACCGTCCGAACCAGCGTCCGAAACCGTGGTGCAAAAATCGCAAACCGATCCTACGGAAACGCCGATGGCGGCGGCGGCAGCGGCAAAACCGGCAACGCCCAAACACTTTCCGCGGGCGAACGTCGATATTGAAGCGCTCCGGCGCGCCATCAGCGAATCGCTTCGCAAGCAAAACGAAGAGACTGAAGCTCAGGAACGCGAAGCGCAGAAAAAGCAAAATCAGCCCGACGACACGAATGGCAATGCGGTTTGATATTATCACCATTTTCCCGCGGATTTTCGATTCGTATGTGACGGAATCGCTTTTTAAGCGCGCCAAAGAGAAAGGAATCCTTGAAATTAAAACGCACAATCTTCGCGATTATACGACCGACCGGCATCACAAGGTTGACGACCGCCCTTTTGGCGGGGGACCGGGCATGGTCATCAAAGTTGAACCAGTGGCAAAAGCCGTCAAGAAGCTCACGGCGAGGGGCAATCAAAAAAAGACACGTGTCATCCTTTTTTCATTGCGCGGAAAGAAGCTCACGGCAGCCGTTGCTAAACGGCTCGCAACCTATGACCGCCTCATCATGATATGCGGCCGTTATGAAGGCGTTGATGAGCGCGTTGCGCAGCATATTGCCGATGAAGAGATCTCTATCGGCGATTATGTTTTGAGCGGCGGCGAACTTCCGGCGCTTGTTCTTGTGGAAGCCGTTGCGCGCTTCATCCCGGGTTTTTTGGGCAAATATGAATCGCTCGAAACCATCAAAGGATCTCATCCGGCCTACACCCGTCCCGAAATCTTCAAATTCGGGAAGGGGAAAGGGTGGCCGGTTCCCAAAGTGCTTCTCTCGGGTAATCACAAAAATATCGAAAACTGGCGGCGCAAATAGCTGCCAGTTTTTTTTAGATTCTTTTAATGAGGCGTTCGGTATTGTTTTTGAATGCCTCCGCGCCACGTGGCCATATCTGATGCGGCGTTCTATCTCATATGCGCATATTGCGCGGGAATTTTTGCTGCGGGCCGCTCATTGAATTTCCTTCTGATCGGAGGAGGCCTCGCGGCGACGCTCTATTTCTGCGGAAACCGCATTGGCGCATGGGGATGGAAGTTTGCGGGTCTCGTTGCCGCCGTCTTTATATTCGGCGGGTTTTATTATCAGTGGTATCTCGCCCGCGACGCGCGCACGCTCACGGTGCCATTCGACCGCAACTGGTCGATGGTGGCTACCGTGACGGAAGATCCGCATGAAACTGATGCTTACGAGGTTTTTACGGCAGAGCCATGGCATTCCCATGCAGCCATGATTCTTGCTCCGCCCGTGAGCGGGTTCCGCTATGGCGATCTCGTTTATCTTTCTGGCGTGATGCACCCGCCCGATAGTCCTGGAGATAATCCGCTCTACGTAGCGACCTACGCCCGGCTTGTTGCGCACGGGCGCGGCTTTTGGCTGCGCCAGTGGCTCGAGACATTAAAAGGAGGGGTTATTTCTTTGTATCAAAGATATTTGTCTCCCGATGAGGCAGCGCTTCTCGGCGGCATCACGATCGGCGCGGCGAACACCATGAGCGCGACGCTCAAAGCGCAAATGGCGGCATCGCAAACATCATACGTCCTCTCGATGTATGGCTATAAGATTGCCGCAACCACATCGCTTGCGGCGGTAATCCTCGCCAATTTCTTTTCGCGGAAAATAATATTTCCCGCAACGCTTGCCGTCGCCGCGCTTTTCGTGGTGATGGCTGGCGCGCCGGCATCTGCCGTGCGAGCGGGGATTATGGTTTCGATGGCGCTCACGGCAAACGAATTCGGAAGAACGCTCGACAAGCGCAATGCCATCGCCGGAACGGCAGGCGTCATGCTTCTCATAAATCCGCTGTTGCTCGCGCATGACGCCGGGTTTGAACTTTCCTGCTTGAGCGTGATTGGAATTGTATATCTCCAAACCCCAATCAAACGATGGTGGGGCTACGCGGATTCCGGGTTTCTCGACTGGAAAGGAGGAATAGTGACGACGCTCGCCGTACTCGCACCCATGATCCCATTTATCACGAACGCCGACGGACAGTTCTCGCTCACCGCCATCATTTCAAACGGATGCATGTTTCTCGCAACGCCGTTCACCGTCGCATTCGGATTCGTCCTCGCGCTCGCAGGATGGCTCGTGCCGCCGTCGGGATACTCCATTGCATTGCTTGGGAAAATAATCCTCCACTATCAGCTCGCGATTGTGCGGATATTTTCAACCGTCGTCATCATGCTTCCCGTTTCATTCCACGCGCCACTCACCCTTATCCTTTATTATCTCGGACTCGGCATCTTTGCTTTCTATGCCAATGAAGACCATTAATGCCGCCGGATTATTCATCATTGCCTCAATGGCGATCGCGTGCGGCGCTTTTTACCAAACCATATTCTTCCCGCCGAACACAAACGAACATGAATATTTCATCGACACCAAAAAAGACGCCGCGCTCATGGCGATCGGGTCGATAACAATTCTCGTAAACGCCGGCCCCGATGCAAAATCGCTCGCATCGGTGCAGGCGGCGATGCCCGGAGGGAATTCCTATATTGATCTCGTCATCATAACCCAGCCAACCGGGGAATATTTCGGCGGCCTCCAGGCCATCGCGGCAAAAATCCATTTCGGCGCCTTCATCTATAATGGCCGGGATGCGTTGAATGGGAGCTCCGATGATGAAGCGTGGCGATCGCTTATGGACGAACTCAGCGCGGCGCGCGTTCCCGTTATCACGGTGGGAGCCCGCGACCGCATCACCTATGGCAATAGGACGATAGCGATAATCGGGCCCACGAGGGATGCCGCGAAGAGCGCCGATATAGGCGAGACAAGGCTTGTGTTGCGGCAGGCGCCGGCGGGGGAATGATATAATGGTTTATATGACGCTCCTCATCAAGAACGTCCGGATTCTTGGCGGCGCACGGGAGTTTCCCGAAGCGTGCGATGTTTTTGTGAACGGCGACCGCATATCGGCGATTGGCAATTTCCCCAAAAAACCGGCTGATGAGGTTCTCGACGGGCAGGGCGCCTATCTCTCTCCCGGTTTTATTGACGTCAACACGAGCTCCGATCACTACCTCACCCTCTTTGAATATCCGAGCCAGGAAGATTTCCTTCGCCAGGGCATCACGACGACCATCGCCGGCATGTGCGGCGCGTCGCTTGCGCCCTTGATGTACGGCCAGCTCGAGTCGCTCCGCAAGTGGGGCGCGATCGATCGGGTCAACGTGAACTGGCACACGATGACGGAATTCCTCCAGGCGCTCGACAAGCGCCCGCTCGGCGTGAACTTCGGCACGCTCGTGGGGCATGCCACGATCCGCCGCGCGATTGTCGGCGACACCATCCGCGATCTCACCAAAAATGAATTGCAGGTTTTCAAACATACCCTCCGCGAAGCGCTCGACCAGGGCGGCCTCGGACTGTCCTCGGGTCTCGGCTACGTCCATGCGCACAAAACGCCGTACGCCGAACTGAAAGCGCTTGTCGATATCGTAAGAGAAAAAGGCGGCGTGTACGCGACGCACCTTCGCGATTCCGAGGCGGGCGTCGTCGATTCCGTTGAGGAAACCATCAAGCTTGCGCGGGAGACGGGAGCAAAGACGCTGATCAGCCATTTTGCGCCGCACATTGGATTCACCGCGCAGTACCAAAAAGCATTCGAGGCCATCGAAAGCCTTCCTCCAGATATCAATCTGCGCTTCGATACGTATCCGTCGGCATTCACGATGATGCCGATTTATACCTTCCTGCCGACGTGGGCCCAAGACGGCGGGTTCGCCGCGATGCGGTCGCACATCCAAGACGAGTGGATGGCGGCAAAGATCACAAAGGACATGCCAAAACTCGATGAGGAAAATATTATCCTGGCCCAAGCCCCGATCGGCAGCGAATTCCTCGTCGGCCGTTCGCTCCGTGCCGTGCGGGAAATCTATAACGTTTCCGATCCGCGCGAAGCGCTGCTCCGGCTCATGATCGTGTGCGATATGAAAGGCGCGGTGCTCTACAAGAATCTCGACGACCAACTCATCAAAAAATTCATGGCTGGCAGCCGATCGTTTATCGCATCCAATGCGCCAAGCTTTGGCTTTGCCAAAGACCGCCGTCTCAAGTCGGAGCGCACCACGCGCACGTTCACCAAGTTCCTGTCGTTCATCGAAAGCGAACAGCCCTATGCGCTCACAGATGCAATCCGCAAGATCACGCTTGAACCGGCGCAATTTTTCGGCTTGCAGGATCGAGGCGAAATCAAGGAGGGGAACATCGCCGATCTCACGTGCTTCCGCGGCGAAGATGTTAAATTCACCGTCGTAAACGGCGCCGTCGCCATGCAGGACCGCGAATATAAAGGGACGCTTTCAGGGAAGGCGTTGCGCCGTTCCGCCAAGAAATAATGGCCACCCGCGCACCGCGTCGAGTCGCCCGCACGCCGGATTATTTCCTGCTCGCCATCATTTTTCTGCTGGTTGTTTTTGGCATTGCGATGCTTGCGTCGGCCTCGTCCGATCTCGGCAAGACGCACTTCAACGACACGTATTATTATCTCAAACACCAATTGCTCTACGGCCTGACGCTCGGCGCAATCGGGTTTATCGTTGCATATTTCGTCCCGTTTTATACCTGGAAAAAATTTGCATTCTGGTTTTTGCTTTTGGGCGTGGCGCTGCTCGTCGCCGTTTTCACGCCGCTTGGTACGACGGCGCTCGGCGCGAGCCGCTGGCTCAGGCTCGGATCGCTCAGTTTCCAGCCGTCGGAACTCATGAAGGTGCTTTTCATCATATATCTTGCGGCATGGCTTTCGAACACCAAGTTCAAACGCTCAGACGATTTCCAATCCGGGTTCGTTCCGTTCCTCATCGTGACCGGCCTCGTCGGCGGCCTGCTCTTTCTCCAGCCGGCAACGAGTACCGTTCTTATTTTGCTCGGTTCCGGCCTCGTTGTTTATTTTGTGAGCGGCGCTCCCTACAAATATATTGTTGGCGTTTTCTTTCTGGGACTCGTCGTCGTCGGCTTGCTCATTTATATCACGCCGTACCGCCGCGCGCGCGTCCTCGGCTATCTTGATACAGAATCAAACACGCAAGGACAGAATTACCAAGTAAACCAGGCGCTCATCGCCATCGGGTCCGGCGGCCTCACCGGCGTGGGCTACGGGCAATCGGCCACCAAAGCAAACTACCTGCCGACGCCGCTCGACGACTCAATCTTTGCCGTGACGGCGGAGGAGCTCGGCTTCATCGGCGCATCGATCTTACTCGCGCTCTTTGCGCTGCTCTCGGTGCGCATGCTGTGGCTTGCCAAACGCATGGGCGACCAGTTCGGCCGATTGCTTCTGGTTGGGTTCGGCATGGTGGTCGCTTTGCAGGCATTTGTGAACATGGCCGCGATTTCCGGACTCATCCCGCTCACGGGCGTGCCGCTGCCATTCGTGAGTTACGGCGGTACGGCACTCGCCATTTTCGTCACGATGATGGGGATTGCCGTGAACGTCACCAAATATCGCTAAGGTACAATAAAGCTATGGCGGACCTGCAAAAATTCGGCGTGGTGCTCACCGGCGGCGGGAGCGGGGGACACATCTATCCCTTGTTCGGCGTCATGGAGGCGCTTGATAAAAAAGTGAAGGCGCTCGGCGGCCAGTGCGAATTCATCTACATCGGCCCAAAAGACGGCTACGCGCCGCTCTTCAAAATTCGCGATGTTGAAATCCGACAAATTGCGGCGGGAAAAGTCCGCCGATATTTCTCCGTCGAAAATATTTTAGACATCCCAAAATTTTTCATCGGCCTTGTTCAGGCGTTTTGGCAGATGTACCTCGTGATGCCCGATGTTGTTTTTTCGAAAGGCGGCACCGGAGCGTTGCCCGTCGTGCTCGCGGCGTGGTTCTATCGCATCCCAGTTGCAATCCACGAATCCGACGCCCAGCCCGGCATCACAAACCTCGCATCGGCCCGTTTTGCAAAAAAGATTTTCGTGAGTTTTGCCCGCGCAACGCAGTTTTTCAATTCTTCCCGAACGACCGTCACCGGCGCTCCGATCCGCCAGGAAATCCTTCTTCTGAAGCCCAGCAAAGAAGAAGCAAAGGAGATTCTTGGGTTTAAGCGCGAAGAGCCGCTCACGCTCATCCTCGGAGGGTCGCAAGGGTCGGTGCGCATCAATGAATTTATCGTTGCAAACCTCGCCGAGATCGTCGCCGTGACGCAGGTACTTCACCAAACCGGCGTCACTAATTTCGACAACGTCCGATCGCTTGCAAATGCGGCGCTTGCCGGACAGTCGCCAACATTCCTCGCTCGATACAAGCCAGTCAACTATTTTGCCGGCATGGGTCCGCGCGAAGCCGACAACATCCAAACCGCTTTTGCCGCTGCAGACATCGTCGTGATGCGTCCGGGCGGCACGATCTTCGAGATCGCCGCATTCGGCATTCCGGCGATCCTTATCCCGATTACGGAATCAGCCAACGATCACCAGCGCAAGAACGCCTATGAGTTTTCGGCTGCCGGCGGCGGAGCGGTGATCGAGGAAAATAATTTATTGCCGGGCATTTTCCTTTCTCAGCTTAAAACCATGCTCACGAACAGCGATTTACGCGCCAAAATGAGCGCGGCATCCGCAAAATTCTTTATCCCGGGCGCAGCAGAAGCCATCGCCGACGGCATCCTTGCCATGGCGGCGGGAAAGTAGCCGACTACTGTTTATTTGTATACGCACAAGCCGAACACGATAGGCATCACCACGAGATACAGTTGCCACAGGAAGAGCGCTACGAAAACAATATATGCCGCCGTAGTGATTGCTCGTTCATAGCGGAATCCTTCGCCATGTACGCGCGTGTAGTGCGTTTTTAAAATATCCCAGAGTGACTGCAAAAAGATAAATGCAATGTAGACAAGGCCGACCGTGAAAAGACTCCTCAGGGCCTCATCGCTTTCCGGCAAACGATTGGTGACGCCGCAGTATGCCTGCGCAAGAAAAATAAGCAAAGAAAGTTCCGCCGCCACAACAAAGAGTGCTTTGATGACTGCCATGCCGGCGATCACGGCGATGATGGCCATGAGTCCGGCGAGCAACAGCCCGAGCACGATCCAAAGACTGCCAATGAGCGTGGCATTCGTCGCCCAAAGCACGAGGACATAGAGCAGGGAAGTGCCGATTGCGATGAAGGGGAGCGACTTCTTGAGGCGAGATGAAGAATCGGATGCCATCTTTTCATTATACGGAAGTCTTAAAAAATGGGCCAAATCGTGCTAAACTGGGGTTATTATGGCCACTTCCTCCGACCAGCCGGTTCGCGTCCGCATAGCTCCAAGCCCCACGGGACCGCTCCATTTTGGTACGGCCAGGACGGCGCTTTTCAATTGGCTTTTTGCCCGGAAAAACAACGGTGTGTTTATCGTGCGCATTGACGATACCGACAAGGAGCGTTCGGAAAAAAAATACGAAGGCGAGATCCTCAGTGGTTTTGCTTGGCTCGGTCTTGATTGGGATGAAGGTCCGGCAACAACCGCAGGCGAAAAAACATTGCTCGCAGGCAGCAGTCGAGGCACGTTCGGCCCGTACCGGCAAAGCGAGCGGATGGATATCTATAAAAAATATTTAAAAAAATTACTCGAGGACGGCCACGCGTATTATTGTTATTGCACCAAAGAAGATTTGGAGGCCCAGCGCCAGGCGATGCTTGCCGCGGGACTTCCGCCAAAATACAGCGGCCATTGCCGGAACCTCAAGGAGCCGCCCGCAGGAAAGAAACCGGAGGTGATACGTTTTAAGGTTCCCGACGTGAAAATTGAATTTAAAGACTTGATCCGCGGCAAAGTTTCTTTCGATGCGGCGCTTCTTGGCGATCAAGTGATCGCAAAAGATCTTAATACGCCGCTTTATAATTTTGCCACCGTCGTCGACGACGAACTCATGGAAATCAGCCACGTGATCCGCGGCGAAGACCATATTTCAAACACGCCAAAACAAATTCTCATCCAAAAGGCGCTCGGCTTTACGGAGCCGGTCTACGGGCATCTTCCGCTTGTGTTAAGTCCGGATCGCAGCAAAATGTCAAAGCGGTACGGCGATACGGATTTGTCCGATTTCAGAAAGAAGGGCTATTTGCCGAACGGCATGATGAATTTCATGGCGCTCCTTGGCTGGCATTCAAAAGAAGATAAGGAAGTGATGATGCCCGATGAACTCATCAAAGAATTCGACATTGCCCGCGTGCAGTCATCCGGCGCCATCTTCAACGAAGAGAAGCTAAATTACATCAATCGCGAACATCTCAAAAAACTGAGCGACGCGGAGATTGTAACACTTCTCGAGCCTTTTATTCAGGAAGAATTTGGGAGCAAAAAGCCGAACAAAACTACGATCGAAAAAATTGTCATGGTGGAGCGCATGCGCGCAAACACGCTGAGCGATATTATTGACGGCGGAAAATTCTTTTTCCATTTGCCCGATTACGAAGCGAAACTCCTTGTCTGGAAAGACGTTCCCTATAAGGAGGTCGCGATCGTACTCGCGGATGTCATACGGGCGCTGGAATCCGTTTCGGAAGAAAATTTCCATAAGGAGCTGTTGACGGAGGTGATCGCCGGCGTGATTGCAACGGCAGGGAACAGGGGAACCGTCCTCTGGCCGCTTCGCGTGGCGCTCTCGGGCCAAAAAGCGTCGCCGGATCCGCTCGACATCATGGACGTGCTCGGCAAAAAAGAATCTTTGCGGCGCATCGATCTCGCGATTCAAAAATTGAAGTCGTCATCCAATTCATAATGGTTCGGAAATTTGTCATTGGTACGCTTATCGTATCTGCTTGTGCGGTAGGAGCGGCTGGCTTTACGGCGCAAACGCTTAGGGTCTTGGCTCAAACTGCCGCGACAAACGGCTCATCGACCGATATTTCAGCGCAAATTGCCGCGAAGCAGCAGCAGTTGAACGCGATCAATCAGCAGATCCAAGACACGCAGACAAGCCTCAAAATGACGCAATCCCAAAAACAGACGCTCCAGAGCCAAGTCAATGCATTGAACGCCAACATCAAAACGCTCAACTTGAATATCCAGGCCGATACGATCACGAGCCAGCAGCTCACGCTTGAAATCCAGCAGCTCGGCGACAATCTCGACGCGATCCAAGCGTCAATCAACGACAAGCAGGTATCGATCGGCGGCGTGCTGAAGGAGCTCCAGCGCCGCGACACCACGAACGGCAACCTGCTTCTCGTGTTTCTCAAACAGAAAAGTTTGGCCGATGGATTTTTTGAAGCGCAAAATCTTGTGGACCTCCAGGGCCAGCTTTCCGTGGACGTTGCAACGCTCGGGACGTTGCACGGCCAATACGCCGATCAGCTGGACCAAAGCACGGCGAAGCACAATCAGGTTCTGAGCGAGCAGGCGGACCTCATGAACCAGCAATCAATCCTGCAGGATCAGCAAAGCCAAAAACAGCAGTTGCTCACGACGACGAAAGGCCAGGAGTCGCTTTATCAGCAGCAAATTGCCGATCTTCAAAAGCAACAGCAGCAGATCGCGGCCGACATCGAAGCGCTCGACGCTATCCAGCGCACAAAGATTAATAATGGCAGCATCCCCGCGCCGCAAGCCGGAATTCTTCTCATTCCCATCAAGGGCGACACGAGCGCCTCGCTTACGCAGGGATACGGATCGACGTCGTTTGCCAAAAACGGATACAAGGGCCATTGGCACAACGGCCTCGATTTCGCGGCATCGATCGGAACGCCCGTCCTTGCCGCAGATGACGGTGTGGTGTCCGGAGTAGGGAACGAAGATTTATATTGCCCTCGCGGCGCATACGGAAAATTCGTCACGATAAATCATTTTGACGGACTCACGACGCTCTACGGGCACCTTTCACGGTATCTCGTAAGCATGGGGGATACCGTGAAGCGGGGACAGATCATTGGCTACTCGGGGCAGACTGGCTATGCGACCGGACCACACCTACACTTCACCGTTTTCGCGCAGTCAACATTCTCGTTGCATCAAAGCCCATTGTGCGGACCATTGCCGGTTGGCGGCGACATCAACCCGTACGGATATTTATTCTGAAACAGCGTAAAATATTGTGCGACACGAGATGATCCGCGGGTGTATAATGGGATAGTGAACCACTCGCGCATCCGATTCATTGCGTTTGCACTCGTCGCGTTCATAGCGATGCCAATTGCCGCGGCACATGCGTATGCAACTGCGACCACGAGCATGCCGCTCGCGGCGCCAACAACTGGAACATCATCGTTCGACATTGGCAGCTCCTTCGGAAACTTATTTGCGCCCTTCGAGGCGTTTTTCAATAACCTTATGAGGTCGATGGGCGGCAGCCAGCCGATCCTGGGTCCCGGGAGTACCGGCGGGACGCCTTCGACGCCTGTCATAACCTTGAGTAATGGCACCTCGGGAACCGCGCCTCAAATTGTGAATCAATGGTTTACCAATCTTGGCAATATGAGCCTGGTGGATTTCTTTAAATTAATATTAAACGGAGTGATGTGGGTGCTTGGACTCGCGATCGCATTTGTTCAGTGGATTGCTAATATGATCCGTTAGGGTATAACGGGTTCCTATGGGAAGTACGTATTAATAAAAGGCTCTCAGCCGTATTATATGTCACAAAATGTGCGTTGTGCGACAGATAGGGTTTTCCAGCTAGCCCTATTCCCTTTAGGTTTGCTTCCGGTACAATATGCTGGTTCTCTATGGCTAAACTGCTCACGTATATCCTTTTCTTTTTTCTTGGCATCGTATTCATAAACTATGCCTGGACTCAAATAGTATCCGGCGCGGCCGGATCCGCCATAAGTCCAATTCCGTTGCGAACGGCTGCGTCCGTCGCGCCCGCACCGGCTGTTTTTGCCGCCGCGCATGCCGGCGGCGCATCCGTAAAAGGCCTTCCGGCACTCGACTTTGATTTGTTTGGCAAGGGTGGCTCCGGGTGGAGTTATGTAACACAAGGATATGGCCGCACCCCCTACTCCGGATGGTATATCGGCGGTTGGCATAATGGCATCGACATCGCGGCCCTATACGGAACGCCCATTGATTCGGCAAGCAACGGCACCGTGATCGCCGTCGGCAATCAAGATAACTATTGTCCCAAGCGCGGCTTTGGAAAATTCATCGCGATTCGCGATGACGCGAACAACATGGTTGATTGGTATGCGCACCTCGGCGCAATCACCGTGTCAGCCGGACAGCACGTTTCCCGCGGCGACCGGATTGCGTCCGTTGGCGACACTGGCCTTGAGACCGGAACGCACCTCCATTTTTCCGTGTTCATTGGAAGCAGTTTTTTGATTGCCGACAAAAACGGCTGCGGGCCCGACGCGATCGGCCACGACGTGGATCCCGTACCCTACCTCGAACGGCTTGCCGAATAGCGGCACGGTATAATGACAGTATGAAGAAAATTTTCCGCCGCACCGCACATTCGGTTTATTTTGTCGGCATCGGCGGCATTGGCATGAGTGCTCTTGCTCGATATTTTTTGCGCCTTGGATCGAACCGCAGAACCAATCCAAAATGGTCCATTGCTGGCATGGATGCCGTGGAGAGCGACATTACGCGTGAATTGCGCAAGGAGGGCGCCCATATCGATATTGGACATAAAGCCTCAAATATAGGCCGGGACGTAGGCCTCGTGGTCTATAATCGGGCCATAACAAAGGATAAGCCGGAGCTTGCGGCCGCTCGCAAGGCAAAGATTCCCATTGTCCCCTACGCCCGGGTCCTGGGCGAAATAACCCGCGGCCATACGACGATCGCCATCACCGGATCGCACGGCAAAACAACCACCACGGCGCTCGCGGGGATGCTTCTCGTAAAAAATAATTTTGACCCCACGGTTTTTGTGGGAACCAAACTTACGGAATTCGGCGGCAAAAACATTCGTATCGGCAAAAGCCCCTATCTCGTTCTTGAGGCCGATGACTTCGGCGCAGCATTTTTGGAATATGCGCCCCAGGTTTCGATTGTCACGAATATCGACCGGGAACACATGGATTTTTACAAAACATTCGGCAACGTCCAGAAAGCGTTCCTCGCCTTCTTATCGAATACGCGCGATGGCGGCGTTCTCATTGTGAACCGCGACGACAAACCGCTATACGGTTTGCGCGGGAAGATCGCGGCGCTCGCAAAAAAGAAACATCTCGCCGTGCGGTGGTACTCATTGAACCATGCCGCCGCAAAAAAGATTAAAAAAGTATTAAAGATTTCTGGCCGCCACAACCTTTCGAATGCACTCGCCATATACGAGCTCGGATTATTATTAAAAATTCCTAAACCGAATATCTTGCGCTCGCTCGGATCCTATCAGGGCGCCTGGCGGCGCATGGAACGGCGCGGGACGTTGAGGGGCATGCGAGGGGTGCCGGTTTTTGATGACTACGCCCACCATCCAACCGAGATTAAGGCCACACTCCAAGCTTTCCATGAGCGTTTTCCTCGCTCGCCTATCATATGCGTGTTCCAACCTCATCAAGCAAAACGTCTTCAGGCGCTTTTTAAAGAATTCACGGCCGCCTTCGACGACGCGGATGCCCTGGTGCTTTTGCCGATCTATGCCGTAAAAGGACGCGACGAGCGCGCGAAATATGATTCCCAAAAGCTTGCCACGGCGGTTGCGCGCCGCTTGCCGCACAAGAATGTTGTTTATCTCCCCCAACCTTCGGGCCTCAAATCCAAACTTGCCTCTATTGCCGCATCATTCAAGCAAAAGCCGGTCATCGTCATGATGGGCGCTGGCGACATCGCCGCTCTCACCGAAAATTTGATATAATTCCGATAATGTTCGGCGATTATAAAGACCTGGCCGAGTTTAAAGAGACTTCCGGCTACGATATTGATGGCGTTTGGTACCCGCGCGTCACGAAAATTGTGAGCATCAAATCAAAGCCGGCGCTCTATTACTATTATGGCGAAGCCAAAAGCTTTAAGGCCGCCCAAGAAACAACCGAACAATCCGCCAAAGAAGGGACGATGATCCACGAAGCCGTCGAAGGATTGCTCCTTGGCAAAAATCCCGAGATTCCGGAACAAATCGCTCCAGCCGTAAAATCGTTTTTGGATTTTTTTGAAAAAAATCGCATCCAGGTTTCGCCGGAACTCGTGGAGCGCCGCATCGTGAATTACGACCATCGGTATGCCGGAACCGTGGATGCGATCGCACTCATCGGCGGCAAGCTTGGCGTTCTCGACATCAAAACTTCGCAAGCTATCTATCGTGACTATTGTCTGCAGACGTCGGCTTACATGGACGCACTCAAAGGGCAATTCGCCAAACTCGAGACGCGCTGGATTTTGAAGATCGACCAAGTCCAATTTTGCACATTGTGCGGCGCCCGGCGGCGCCTCAAGGGCGGCCGGGAAAAGATTAAAATCGATTGGCGCAACCGCATGCAGAAAACATGCGAGCACGCGTGGGGCGATCTCACGGGCGACATTGAGCTCCAGGAATTCCCCTATTGGCAGGGCGATTTTGAGGCTTTTTTGGGGGCAAAAAAGCTATGGGAATGGGAAAACGAGGCATGGCTCAAGAAGGCAGGCTACTTATCCTGAGGCGCGAAACGTTATAGCTCTGAATTTCGTATAATGAAATAGGAAAGGTCGAAGAGGGCTTCACGAAGGCTTGTGTCGCATTTCTTTTTTTATTTCTCGATCAAAAATCAAACCACCAAAACATCTATGTCGAAAACAGCAATTTGGGTTACTCTCGCGGTCGTTGTGGTGATTGTCGGCGCCGGGATCTGGTGGGCCACGAGCATGAATCAGGCTCAGTCCCCTGTCGCGGCCAACAATCAGCCAGTGCAATCCGCACAGCCGGCGCAAACCGCCGGAACATCAAACACCTCGCAGAACCAACCTCAGCCGACCGACAATTCAGACCAGGCAATACTTCAGGAAATGTCGAGTGCTAACACTCAAATGAACAGCTTCAATTCGGATTCAGCAGACATCGCGAGCGGCCTTAACGATCAGCCCGTCCAACAGTCACAATTCTAACCATGAATAAAACACTTCAAACCACCATCGCGGTGTTCGGCGCTTCCCTGATTGCGCTTGCAAGCGTTGCGGCTCCGGCATTTGCACTTACCACGGCGGCCGGTGCCGGTGCCGGTGCGAGCGTTAACGCAGGCGGCGCTGGCCTCAATGCCAATGTCACCACGGGGGTCACGTTGAACATCTTTACCAAGGCGCAGAACCGCGCCGACCAGGAGATCACCCGCCGCATTGACGCGCTGAACAAATTGAGCACGCGCGTGAACGACATGCAAAAGCTCTCGGCAGACCAAAAGAGCTCACTTACCTCGCAGATCCAGGCCCAGATCACGCTCATGAACAATCTTGAAGCGCAGATCGCGTCTGATGTGCAGGCCGAGTCAACGTCGTCGCTCAAGACCGACATCGCATCGATTACAAAGTCGTATCGCATCTTCCTGCTTATCATCCCGCAGGGCCGTATCGAGGCAGCCGCTGACCGCGTTCTCACGGTTGCCGGAACCTTGAATACGGTTGCCGGCCAGCTCCAGGCGCGGCTTTCCTCCGCCAACTCGTCGGATAAAAACCTTTCCGCCGACCAGGCGTCGCTTGCCGACATGAACGCCAAGGTTGCCGATGCAAACACGCAGGCCAACGCTTCGATAACCGAAGTCGCTTCGCTTCAGCCGGACAATGGCGACCAAACCGTGATGCAGTCCAACAAGGCGGCATTACAGGATGCCCGCACCAAGATCCAAACGGCCCAACAGGATACCGTTGCGGCTCGCAAGGATGCGCTCTCGATCATGAAGGATCTGAAGATTAGCGCAAGCGCATCTGCGACCACCACCGCTACAACGAGCGCTCAATAAAAACACTCTCTGTAGTAAAAGAAAAAGAAAAGGGCGTATGATGCGCCCTTTTTGGTTGTCGATGTAGAAACAAAAGAAAAACCCGAGGAGGCTGAATACAGCGCCTCGGGTTCGTTCCTCCACGGAGGGGGTCAGGCGAAGCTGCAGCTTCATGGTGTGGCGGCTTGCGCTGCCAGGTATGAAGAGCATCATCGCTCAGACCCGATCCAGGAGTGTGTGCACGGAGTGCACGTAAAAGAGTTTGTAGGCGATTGCTTGCGCAATCAGAGTGACGAATCGTACACTTTTGCTTGCCACCTTTCGGCGGTGCCACCCTTTGAACCTCTCCTTGGTTTTGAAGCCATGGAGAAATACAAGCTGGTTGTCGGTTTTAGCTCGCCGACAATTGCTGTTAGATGCCCCTCACAACTCGCGGCAATGGTTCCTGCTCGGCAGGCACCTTAGCGTGAGTGCGACTGCACCCTCTTGCAAATCCTTCTTCCGAAGAAGTTCCCCAGTTGCCCGGGGCACGGACCCATACGAAGCTTCCCTTTCGGTCTGCTTCAATCCCCTTTTACTTATTTCGCCTTCCTAGACGCCATCTAGTTCCTTGCGGAACCACACCAGGTGCTTTTTGGCCTCACTCGGCCCTCGTTTCTGGGTTCTCTTTCGAGCTCCCAGCTGAGCGCTTTGTTTTGCCTCCTGGCAACGTTTCGGTAAGACGGAATGTCTTGTTTATTCACTTTTAAATCGCTTATCCTGATATCAATCTTACGCCATGTAAAATCATCGTCAAGGCTCAAAAATGCCCGTAAATGCTTGCAAACTGGATATCCTGTGGAATCCCTGTGAAAAGCAAAAGGCCCCGATTTTGGGGCTTTTTAGCGGAATACGGGCCTATCAGGCCCTAGCGTTTCATTGCCAAACCTTTGCAACCGGCATTTTTATGCTATAGCCGAGCGTTGGCAAACTTGACGATGACGTATTCAAGTTCCCTACTTCGGCCATCCAGACATCCGAGCTCGCATCCAATTCGCCGAAGATCATGGATTCCTGCGGATTCTGCGAGTTGCAAGCATAAACTGCCATCGTACCGCTTGCGGTAAATGGCCTGGATCCCGTGAATGGCGTGCAGTAGGTCCCGTCGGCAAGCTGTACGGCCCAAGCCCAGCTCTTTGGGATGACGGTGGGGCGGACTTCGGATGGGAGCGGTTTTGTGAGTTGCAGCACGAAAGTCGTTGTGGCGAATGAACCTTCTGCTGGATTTACTCCGCAGAGCAAATTCTTATTGCCCGTAATTTCGAAACACGGATCGCTGATTGCGTTTCCCACCGTGCAACGCCACGCATCGCGGCGGTAGGCGGCTGCGATTGATCCGCCAAAGCATGACCCTTTTTCGGTTGGCACAGTTCCGGTCGCAGGCAATGTTGCCGCAAACGCAATCACCTCCGTCGGCGCCGTTTGATTTTGACTCGCCGACTGCGATTGCGACGGCGCTTGGTTGGTATTCAGGTTTGAAAAGGCAAAGAACTGACCGACGCCGAAGAGCACCACAAGAATCAGAACGAAAACCACGATGACCTTACTCGTCTTATTCATTGTTTTGGATGATATTAAAGAAACGTGAACGTACCGACGATACGTTCCATAACCGTATTTACCTCGTGATCATCAAATTGATGGAGGTTATAGGACTGCGGATAATTGGCGATTTGGCTGGAGTGGATTGTATATTCAAGGGAATAACATTGGCCGGCGTGCGTGGTCCGATATGAGGTTGTCTCATAATAATTTCCCGCTCCGGCGCCCGTGAAATGATATACCGAAAACGGTGTGCCATTGATGACGCGAGTTGATGTGGCATCGCCAGGATTTGCCACCACGCCAGGCGCAAGACAATCTTTTAATGCTGCGGTGGTCCGGCTTGATCCGATGACGAGCGTCGCTTCATCAAAGTTGGTTTGCGGCTGGAATGCTTTTGGAATGACGAGCGTGAGGTATTGGACGCCCGGCTCTCCCGCTGAACGAAG
>DATKNI010000002.1:0-13676 GCA_035541415.1 Minisyncoccota bacterium
AGTTCTTTGGTTATTTCGCGTTTTTCGTAGTTGGCCATTTTCTTCGGATTATTGGTTCGGGGTGATGGTGTATTGCTTTGGCTCGCCGAGCGAATTGCCGATGCCCTCGAACCCGTTCACCATCTTATGATATAAACCTGCAAAACCACTGCCAATCTGCTGCCAAAATCCCGGAATATTCTGCGCCGTTGCCGCCTGGCTCGATGCTCCCGTCGCGATCGGTATTCCCGTCGCGATCGACGATGTGCCATTGAGCTCTGCCACGGCCGCTTCCGTTGCGAGCTGTCCGCGGTTGTTCGTCACAATTGAATTGAAATATCCCGCCCACACATAGACAACGGCGATCATAACAACGACCGTCGAAGCGACGAGTACTCGCCGCTTCATCGGCTCATCAAGGTTTTGGAGCTGCTCGATAAAATTTTTTTCTTTTGACGTTTTCATGATCGCTTCGAACTTAACTTTTGATTAGGCCCTTTGACGCAGCCTTTTGACTAAGCCGCCTTCAAAACAACAACGCGGCCTTTGTCGGTGGCAATGTCTTTCTGTTTGAAGACGAGCTTTTCCGCGTCTTCCGCCTTTTTGCCGATCGCCTTCAGAAATTCAGCCGGAGTCTTATAGAAACTCGGGATTATAATGCGCGCCTCAAGCTGTTTGGCGATCTTCGCCGCAACGTCCGGTTCCAAGAAATGGCCGCCGCCCACCGGCAGGAAGAGCACGTCGGGCTCGGAAAACTCTTCCATCAGCGTTGCGTCGATAGGTTTTGAAAGATGGCCGAGAAACACGAACTTCATGTCTTCCCAAAGAATCGCAAAAGCAGTTTTAAAAAATTTATCCGTTGATTCGCCGGTGATTTGATAGCCGATGATTTCGATTCCCTTTACTTCGTACTCTCCCGGAAAAGAAATTTCCGTTCCTTCAATGTCGACGCCGGAGGCATCCGTCGATGCAAGCGTCTTCAACGACACATCTGCCTTGAGGCGATTATTGTCAGAATCCACAAGGATGGACGTCTCCCCGCTCTGCAGCCGGAAGCATCCGTTGCCAAAATAATTGATCACCATATGCCTAATATTTTAGCAAAAAAATAAGGTAATTTCAATGAAAATATAAGGCCAACAAAAAGGTGTATTCGAGGGGCCATCGGAGGCCGCGAAGGCGGATGAGACTTTGAGGCGCGTCCAGCAGGACGCGACGCCGTACCCCCGGAGACGCCTTTTTGTTTGTCTTATATTTTATTTGCAATTTATTAATTTTCTGTTAAACTAGCTTCCATGCCGCAAACCGAAGAACCAAAGACGTCCGCCATCGCGCAGGCGCTCAAAACCGAACTCTCAACCGCTGACTGGCCAAAGGAAGGCAGTGTCGTTGAGGTAACCCTCATCAAGAAGCTCTCCCGCAAAGCCTATTTCGATATGGGCCGTTTTGGCACCGGCATCGTCTACGGCGCGGAAGTCTCGAATGCCCGCGAAGCGCTCCGCAACTTGAACGCCGGCGACAAGCTCCAGGCAAAGATCGTCGCTTTGGATGGCGAAGAGGGCCTCATCGAACTTTCCCTTTCTGAGGCCGGCAAACAGAAGCTTTGGCAGCAAGCCAAAGAATTTGCCGAAGCGGGCGAGGTCATCAAGGCAAAGATCGCGGGCGCAAACGCCGGCGGCCTCATGGCCATCGTCGCCGACGAGCTCAAGGCATTCCTCCCCGTTTCCCAGCTTTCGCTCGAGCACTATCCCAAAGTTCCGGATGGCGACCGCGTGAAGATCGCGGAAGAACTCAAAAAGTTCGTCGGCGAGGAATTGAGCGTCAAAATCATCGACGTCAACCCGCGCACCAACAAAATCATCGTTTCAGAACGCGAAGTTTTGTCGGCGAACGTCAAGGAGCTGCTTTCGGCCTACACCGTCGGCCAGGTGATTGACTGCGTCGTCTCGGGCGTCGCCGATTTCGGCGTGTTCGTCCGCTTCACCGACAACCCGCAGATTGAAGGCATGATCCACATTTCCGAACTCGACTACAAACTTATCGATAACCCCAAGGAGCTCGTCAAAGTGAATGACGCGCTGAAGGCCAAGATCATCGACATCAAAGAAGGCCGCGTCTTCCTTTCTTTGAAAGCCCTCAAGGAAGATCCGTGGACGAAAGTCGGCGATCTCTTCAAGCCGGGCCAGGCCGCACAAGGCCGCGTGTACAAGTTCAATCCGTTCGGCGCCGTCATCGCGCTTGAGCACGACATGCAGGGCATGGTGCACATTTCCGAATTCGGCGGCCAGGATGAAATGAAGAAGGCGCTCACCGTCGGGCAGACATATCCGTTTGTCATCGACACCGTAAAGACCGACGAAAAGCGCATCACGCTTAAGTTGAAGAAATAATTTCATAATTCGGCGCATGAGAAAACCGGCTCAGAGCCGGTTTTTTAATAAAAATTTAATGTTGGGCGGATAGAATTGAGATATGGGAACGCCTGCAAAACATTCGATAAAAATCAATTGGTCATCGAACCTTGCATATGCGATTGGCCTTATAGCATCCGATGGATCTCTTGCAAAAGGAACTTATCGCATCAACTTCGGTTCGAAAGATTTGGAAATGATGGAAAATTTCAGAACGGCTCTTGGCTTGGAAAATAAAATCGGAAAACATGCCCGCGGCGGAGAGGTCGAAAAACGATTTTATTATTTATCTTTCAAAAGCAAATTATTTTATGACTTTCTTTTGAGCATAGGCCTCATGCCGGCGAAATCTAAAATTATACAAGACCTGATCGTGCCAGATGGATTCTTCGCAGATTTTTTAAGAGGACTTTTTGATGGAGATGGATCATTCTACTCATTTCGGGATATTCGATGGCCAAATAGTTTTTGCTATAAAACATCATTCGCCTCAGCAAGTCCGAATTTTATTGCTTGGCTAAAAAACAAGCTAACAGAACTTTATAATGTGCGTGGATATTTACATAAAGGAGCCGGGGTTATAAATCTTGAATATACTAAAACAGATACCAAAAAGATATTCGAGGCAATGTATCACGGCCCGGATGTCTTGTTTTTGCGCCGAAAATACGATAAAATGAAATCCGCATTCGAATATGATGCCAAACTGCATCCTGCATCAAGCAAGCATGCCGCAGTAGCTTAATGGTAAAGCACTCGCCTGAAGAGCGAATGAAGACAGTTCGATTCTGTCCTGCGGCACACAAAACAAAATCTCCACTGACCCGTGGGGATTTTGTTTTTCTTAAATCATTAAATTTTGGTAAAATGAAGTTTATGGGTAAAAACTTCACGCGCATCATCATCCTTCTTTTTGTTCTCGTCATCGTCGCGGCGGGCGTTTGGTATTATCTTGCCGATAATTTTTCCGGCGTCGACGTAGTCAATTCCCCTGTTGCGACGCTGCCGCCGCAAAATACATCAACAAGCGTCGCACTCACGTCGACGACGACAAGTTCGGCAAGCACATCGCTCGATTTGAATGTTTCTGGAACGTCATCCGACCCCCTCCTTAAATCGCTTTCAGAGAATAGCATCCAGGGTGCCGGCGCTGGATCGCAGATTTCGTCGTCGCTCAATGCGAGCGGCACAACCTATCAAACGCTCTTCAACACAACCCGCTGCGTAAAAGACTCCGACCGCTTCACGGGACCTGGATGCGACATCGCGCTTGTTGCGACCGACAAAGCAACGCACGAACAAACCGTTGTGGTGCCAAGTTTCTGGCAGGCAATCCCTCAACTCAAGAGCACGGCGTACGGACAGGTTGATATCCTCTATGCCGACAGCAACAACATTTATTTAAATGTATATTCACAAAGCCAAACCGGGGCGCCGGTCGGGTTCTTCAAGATGAGCCTCGCCGATAACCAGGTCGCAAAACTCGGCTTCACCGGCAGCCTCATCTGCACCGTCATTTCGCCCGACGACCATTATGTTGCGGGCGACACGCAAAACGGATCGTCCTCAAACGTGGAAGTTTTCAGCTTCGGCCAAAATAAAGACGTCTTCACAAAGACGCTTACCCTCCCGCAAACATTGTGGAACGGCAGTATTGGGCCGGGATGCAATCTCGGTATCTCCTGGATCGCAACCGACACGATGCAATACGTGATCTATGACTCATCCAATCCGAATACCGACGGCATGTTCCCCATCCTCAAGAAAGCGACATCGTCGTTCCCTGGCAACGGCTAAAGAGGCAACGGTCAAGATTTTTTGTCGGGCCGCTGGGAATTGAACCCAGTCTACCTGCTCCCAAAGCAGGCGTACTACCGGTATACGACGGCCCGCGCGTACATCGCGCTGCGACATGCTGCGACGCGTCCCTTTAAACTATCCTAAATTTGGTTTATTATCAACGCGTGAAGGGCAGCATGTTCTGCCCCCGTAGCTTAATGGATAAAGCAGGACTCTTCTAAGGTCTTGATGGGGGTTCGATTCCCTCCGGGGGTACAGAAAATAAAAATTCCGGAATGAGGTACGCAGTTTGCGCGTACTCGCGCAACTGCTCAGCTCTCGGCCGCCTTCGCGGCCTGCGAGAGCCCTCATTCCGGATTTTTTATTTTCTGTTTTCTTGGGAATCGAAACCGAGCAGCACCCCGTGTCGATTTATCTCCGAATATTAATTATTGCTCCCGCTCGTAGAGAACGTACGAGTAGACAACGAGGCCAATCGCGACAACGATGATCGGCATCACGATAAACCAAATTGCATACCGAGGGAACGCGATGCCAAGGAGACCAATGATCGCCGCAGCCTCAAACCAAATCCCGGCTGCCTTATGCGTTTTCTTCCAGACCGTTTTACTTGAGATTGTCCAGGGGGTGCGGACGCCGATAAACCAATTTTGCTCGACATACGGCATGATCATACCAACCACCCAGAAGAGGAGCGAAAGCGCCGGCACGATTGATATCGTGAAGTTGAAACGGACGCCGAGATTCCAGAAAAGGAAGAGCAGGAAGAAATAATAGAAGAGAAAGAAAATGACGATCGCAAGATAATCAAAGTATCGGCGGAATTTTTCGATGTTTTCGCGGCGGGGATCGATGCGCGGGATGGCAAAAAAGAGCGCAAAAAGAATGCCGATAATGATAGGGAATATCGCCACGCCCCATCCTTTTGTCATATATCCGTTCACCTGTCCGGCGGCATCCCAATGCGAAGCGACCACCGGAGGGAGCTGCGGATAGAAGAAAACCGCCGTTAAAATGGAGGCGATTACGATGCAGAATAGGATCCACTCAGATTTGCGCATGTTGTGCAGATGATTTCCTCACTATTATACTCTATTATCCACAGCAGTTACACATATTCTGATCTATAATGGAATTAGGAGGGCTTTTACATACGATGAAAAATCAGGTGATGTATCTCCATCGACGCTTCATGCGCAGAATAACTCGGTGTAACCGCATTCAAAATCCCAACCGTCCCCGCAAGCGCTGAGAGGAGGTGATCCTGATCTATGAAGGTTAACACCCTTCACCCCGATCATTTTTCGTGAAACACATCACGAGAGAACCCCGCCTAACTAGCGGGGTTTTACTATGTTGGTTGTAAAAAAAGCCATTTATATCTAGGATATGGATTACGCGCGCTTAGCTCAGGGGTAGAGCAACTCCTTTACACGGAGTGGGTCGGGGGTTCAAATCCCTCAGCGCGCACATCAACTTCCGCACAAAAAACAAACGCCGCATCTTTTCGATGCGGCGGCGGCGATAGCGCCAAAGAGTGTCGACGAGCCAAACGATCGTGATTACAAGCTCGATCAAAAGGAATCTCAGGTATTCTTCGGACATGAATCCCGAAAATCCATGCGGCAGGAATGGCCAGAGGTATGCCCTCCTAAAAAAGGTATGGGTGAGCGCATCCACAAAAAGATGGAAGATGAGTGCACTCGCCGCTAACGGGTAGCAATATTTTGCAAGCCGTGGGACCAGGAATCCCAGAAGAAACAATCCTGCCCAGACGATTGCCTCGTGAAAAAATCCATCGAGCGCCCACGTGCGATGGTGGTACCCCAGATCGGATCGGGTTTGATGGTATGCGGCGAGCACAAAATGGATCTGTGTGTATTTTGCCGCAACAAGTTCCGTGTTCCGGTGGTAGTATCGATAGGTTTCGTTAAGCCATCCGCAAACGATCGGCGCATCGGGAATCATAGCTCCCATGATGAGGCAGTGATGTTCGGTGCGCGTCCATGGGCGTTGGCTCCAGCGAGAAAAAAGCGAAGCGAGCATGCCGTGCACTGGCGTATGCATTCCGTGCCTCCCTGTTGAGTTTTAAAATGTTTCCTATCTTCAGTATAACCGCCCCAATCACATTAGGCCTTCAGCGCAATCCCCATCTCGATGGCGGCCTGGTACATCGCAATGATTTCCGGCTGAAAGAGCGAATCATCCTTCGGGTCCAGCCACAATTTTGTGAGGTCCTTGAGCGGCACCTCCACGACTTCGATGTCTTCAGTCGCATCGCCGACATTGTCATTCACTTTTTTAAGCCCCGTTGCGATGAAGCCATAGATTTTATTTGCGGAAGTCCCCGAACGGTAAGGAAACGCAGGGACAGAGAATAATTTTTCTGCCGTGTAGCCGGTTTCCTCAAATAATTCGCGCTTGATGGCTTCTTCGTGCGCTTCGCCGGCATGATCCATAAGCCCCGCCGGCGTTTCGATCACATACTTCTCGAGCGGTACGCGGTAATTTTTTACGAGAACCGCCTTGCCGTCGTCAGTAATCGGCAAAACGGCAATCACGTCATTCTTCTCTATATATTCCCAAACCTGCGGCTTGCCCTCCTTATCCAAAAAGTCCGTCTTGCGGACTTTTATGAATTTTCCTTCATACAATGTTTCTTTTTCTCCGATTTTAAATTTCATAGTGCAGGTTAATTTCTTTGATTATTTTCACGCAATTATTGTTTTGTATTCAACGTATAAAAATTCTCAAACAACTTGGCAACGAGAATCGGCCCGGTGCCGCCCGGCGTCTTCGTGTAGTGGATCTCTTTTTCTTCGGCGCCATGCGAATCAAAATCTCCGGTAATTTTTCCCTTGTTTTGGCTGTAGCCAAAATCGATCACAAGTGCGCCTTTCTTCAGGTGGCTTGCGTTAAAAAGATTTGCGTGGCCTGCTCCCCCAACCACGATGTCGGCATCGGCCAGCTTCTCGTGGAGGTTCTTCACCGTCGCATCAAGCACCACGAGCTCGGAAACTTTATTCTGTAGCCAGAACCCGACCGGCTTTCCGATGAGGAATCCGGCGCCAACCATGACCACTTTCAGATCGCGCAGGTCGCGTTTCTCAAACTTCAAGATTTCTTCGACGGTTGCGACCGACGGCGGCACAACCGCGCCGCGCTCCGTGTAGAATGCCCCAAGCGCCGCCTCGGAAAGGCAGTCGGCATCTTTCCCTTTGGGAATTGCATTCAACACATAATGCCGGTTGATCTTCTCCGGCAACGGCAACTGCACGATAAATCCGCCGCATGTTTTTGGTTCCGCAAATCGCCCGATTTCGGCGCGCAATTCGTCCGTCGTTATCGATTCCGGAAGATGATACAGGCGGAACTCGATGCCAAGCTCGTGCGCAACTTTTTCTTTTTGTTTGAGGAAATTGAGCGAAGCCGGATCATCGCCCACCACAACGGCGCCGAAAAATTTTTCGAATTTGGGCAGCGCCTTCAACCGGCTGATTATTTCTTGTGCAATTTTTTTTCCATCAATAATCATTTCATTATTTTTTAATCTTTTTTGCGCGATTCATTTTTTGCGCGATTATCGAGGCTTGCCCATAAGTAGCGGCTCGCAAGGCTCCTATAGGGTTTCCACAGTTCGGCGATTTTCATCGCCTGCCGCTCTGTCGGATGCTTCCTCAATTTATAGAGCTTTTGCATGGCATTCCGCAAGCCCAGGTCGCCGTACGAAAAGATGTCTTCGCGGCCGAGGGAAAAAATGAGGAACATCTCCGCAGTCCACTGCCCGATCCCTTTCACTGCCGTAAGGTGCTCTATAACTTCCTGGTCGGACCATGTATCGAGTTTCTTCAGGTCGACGGTCTTATCCAAAACTTTTTTTGCGAGATCTTTCACGAAACTTACCTTCATCCGCGAGAGCCCAACCGAACGGATCTTTCGCGCGGGCATTTTGAGAATATCGTTTGGCGTTGGAAACTTTTTTCCGGGCACAAGCGCGGCGAAGCGGCGGAAGATGGTGTCCGAAGCTTTCACGGAAAGCTGCTGGCTCGTGATTGATTCGACGAGCGCTTCAAAACGTCCGCGCGTGTTCGTGATCTCGCGAAGCGTGATGCCTTCGATGACCGTCTTTAAAACCGGATCGCTCTTTTTTAAATGCGCAATGTGCTTCTTGTTCACGGTTGCAAATTGTTCATAATCGCAAATTGTCCTAATCGCAAATTGTTCAAGGTCGCAAAATCGGGAGTGCCGCCCACGATAAGCCGCCGCCTATTCAATGCCGGGAACCGGAAACGCGAGCGAAAATTTTTTTACTTTCTCTTTTACCGTCGCAAGATGCGCTTCATCCGTGCGATGCGTAAGTGCTTCATCAACGAGGGCGGCAACCGTTTGCATATCTTTTTCTTTGCAGCCGCGCGTGGTCAAAGCCGGCGTACCGACGCGGATGCCCGACGGGTCAAGCGGTTTGCGGGGATCGAACGGGATCATATTCTTGTTGATCGAGATGCCGACGTGTTCGAGCGTTTTCTCAGCTTCCTTGCCGGTAATCTGCTTGCTGCCAAAAAGATCCACGAGCATGAGGTGGTTATCGGTGCCGCCCGAGATGATGCGGTAGCCCTTTGCCGCCAAAGCGGCGGCGAGCGCCTGCGCATTCTTGATCACCTGCTTGGCATATTCGGCAAAATCCGGCTTCAATGCTTCGCCGTAAGCGATCGCTTTCGCCGCATTGATATGGTCGTGCGGGCCGCCCTGCACGCCCGGGAAAACGGCTTTGTCGATCGCGCTCGCAAATTTTTCTTTGCACATGATCATCGCTCCGCGCGGGCCGCGCAAGGTCTTGTGCGTCGTCGTCGAGACAACGTCGCAATATGGGATCGGGTTCTCAAGCTGCTTGCCGGCGATGAGTCCCGCGATGTGCGCAATGTCCGCGAACAAGAACGCGCCGCACTGGTCTGCGATCGCGCGGAAGCGCTCCCAGTCGAGCGAGCGCGAATATGCGGAAAACCCCGCAAGGATCATTTTTGGTTTTTCGCGTAACGCGATCGCCTCGACTTCGTCCATGTCGATGATTTCCGTTTCCTTGTTCACGAAGTATGGAATAATTTTGTAGAGCTTGCCGGAAAAGTTGAGCGGGTGTCCGTGTGAGAGGTGTCCGCCCTGGTCGAGCGAGAAGCCGAGCACCGAGTCGCCCGGGTTGAGGAGCGCCATGTAGACGGCGAGGTTTGCGGGCGATCCGGAAAGCGGCTGGACGTTCACATGTTCGGCGCCGAACAATTCCTTTGCGCGGTCAATCGCGAGCGACTCCGCTTGGTCGATCACTTCATTGCCGCCGTAATAGCGTTTGCCCGGATATCCTTCGCTGTATTTGTTGGTGAGCACGGAGCCCATCGCTTCGAGCACGGCGCGCGAAACATAATTTTCGCTCGCGATGAGTTCGATGCCTTCTTTCTGCCGCTGCTCTTCGCGCTTGATGATTTCATAAACGCGCGGATCTTCTTTTTGGATGGTTGGATATACCATGCCCTAATAATACCTTGTTGGGCGTCCACAGGGAATCGAACCCTGATTGCCGCTGCCACAGAGCGGAGCTTTACCATTAAGCTATGGACGCCACGTAATCCGCGCGAGCGAATCGCTCTTTAATGTATACTCATTCCCGCATTTTTTCAACCGCGCGACGTTTGACCCATTCGCCGGATACTTATAGAATTATTGCACCATGTCCAATCTTGCCAAAAATATAATCTGGGCCGTCCTCGCGCTTATCGTTCTCGTCATTATCTTCTCTCTCTTTCTCGGTCCGGCTTCAACGCCGCAGAATATCAGCCTCACCCAACTTGCCAACAAGGTGAACGCCGGACAAGTAAAGCAGATCACGGTGAACGGCGACCAATTGAACGTCACGTATACGGACGGGTCTTCTGCGCAAACCCAAAAAGAAACGGAGCTTGGCGTCACCCAGACGCTCGCGAATTACGGCGTCACAACGTCGAGCCTCCAGGGCGTCGACATCCAAGTGCAAAGCCAGTCGGGCTGGGAATACTGGGCCGGCCTTTTGCTTCCCACGTTGCTCACCCTCGTCGCCATCGGCGGCTTCTTCTGGTTTATGATGCGCCAGGCCCGGAGCGGCGTGAACCAAGCCTTCAGCTTCGGCCGCTCAAACCTTCGGCTCTCCACGTTCAAGGATAAAGTGATGTTCCGCGACGTAGCGGGCCTCAAAGAGGCAAAAGAGGAACTGATCGAAGTCGTCGATTTCTTAAAAAATCCTAAAAAATTTCTTGACCTCGGCGCCCGCATCCCTCGAGGCATTTTGCTCATGGGGCCGCCGGGCACCGGCAAGACGCTCGTCGCCCGCGCGGTCGCCGGCGAAAGCAACGTCCCCTTCTTCTATATCTCAGCTTCTGAATTCGTCGAGATGTTCGTTGGCGTCGGCGCCTCGCGCACCCGCGACGCCTTCATGACCGCAAAGCGCGCCGCTCCCGCCATCCTCTTTATTGATGAAATCGACGCGGTCGGCCGCCAGCGCGGCGCAGGTTTGGGCGGCGGCAACGACGAACGCGAACAGACGCTCAACCAAATTCTTGTGGAGATGGACGGCTTCGACCGCGACACCCGGGTTATCGTGCTTGCAGCCACCAACCGCCCCGACATTTTGGATCCAGCCCTCCTCCGCCCGGGACGCTTCGATCGGCGCGTCATTCTCGATCTCCCCGACCTGAACGACCGCGAATCAATCCTCAAAATCCATGCCGAAGGCAAGCTTATCGATAAAAATGTCGATATGCGCCGGGTCGCCATCCGCACTCCGGGCTTTTCCGGCGCCGATCTCGCAAATCTCATGAACGAAGCGGCCATCATCGCAGCGCGCCGCGGCAAGAAAATCGTCGGCCAAGAAGAAATGTATGAAGCCGCCGAAAAAGTGATCCTCGGCCCCGAACGCCGGAGCCGCGTCATCTCGCAGCGAGAAAAGGAAATCACGGCATTCCATGAAGGCGGCCATGCGCTCGTCTCCGTCGGCGTAAAGGATTCCGATCCGGTGCAGAAAGTCTCGATCATCAGCCGCGGATTCGCCGGCGGCTACACCATGAACCTCCCGTCGGAAGACCAGCACCTCAAGACGCGCCAGCAATTCCTCGCCGACCTCGCAATGATGATGGGGGGATATGCATCCGAGAAGCTCACTTTCGGCGACGTTTCAACCGGGGCATCGAACGATCTGAAGCGCGCATCCGATCTTGCCCGCCGCATGGTCACCCGCTACGGCATGAGCGCTCTCGGCCCGATAACGTTCGGGAAAACAGAAGACATGGTTTTCCTCGGCCGCGAAATTTCTTCCGAGCGCGATTATTCGGATGACGTCGCCTCAAAGATCGACGCCGAAGTGCATGCGTTCATCACCCACGCCTACGAAACAGCGGAAAGAATTCTGAAGACGCATAAAGCCGCGCTCAAAAAGATCGCCGACGTGCTCATCCAAAAAGAAACGCTCGAACATGATGAGTTTTACGAGCTTTTGAAGCCGTTTAAGCTAAAACCGATAAAAGCGTAATCGCAATCGGCCCCTCGTCATTGCGATCGGCTCATTGTCATCGCAATCGGCTCATCGTCGCATCCTTCGTCTCGTTTTTTGTCTCGTTCAAGGTCGCATAATGCGACCTTGAACATTGGGTAGGTTTTATCGGCTCTTTATCTCGCTTTGCTAAAATTAAATAAAAGGTCGAAGTGGAAGCAATACCCTAAACATGAAAGCACTTCATATCATCGCCTTCATTTTGGTAATCGTTGGCGGCCTTAACTGGCTCCTCATCGGGCTTTTCGGGGGTTACAACCTCGTTGCCATGATCACCGGAGCTGGCATAATCACGACAGGCATCTATATCCTGGTGGGACTTGCAGCTCTCTTCGAAGTCTTCACGCACGCAAGCCGCTGCCGGACCTGCAGCGCCTCAAGCGCGGGCATGCCCGCAGCACCGATGGCCAAATAGTGCGGCCGCCGCAATCAACTAACAAAACACCCTCGCATGAGGGTTTTTGTTTTGTATGGGCACCTTGTGGGCGTGCTAGGATTCGAACCTAGAACCGGACGTGTATATCCGCTGCGCGGATAAAACTGTATCGCTCGTCGAAGATAAACATATGGGCATCTTGTGGGCACGGTAGGATTCGAACCTACAACCGGACGTGTATAAGACGTCTGCTCTACCATTGAGCTACATGCCCATATGTTTATCCTCTCCTCGCTCCCAGTTTTAAGACGTCTGCTCTACCGTTGAGCTACACGCCCCTGCTTAGCTCCCCACTATTTTATCAAACTGTTGCATAGCCTGCTCGGCCTGCGCGTTAAAGTTGTTGATCGCGTTCACGTCCGTGTTTATTTGGTTAACCAAACCCTGGACCGTCGCGTTCGATTGCGGCTGGCCGGAAAACCGCGCCTGTAGAACGAGGAGGAGCTTGTCGAGGTCGTTGCTGTACGTGATGAGTTGGTTGATGAGCGCGAGACGGCTCGAAATCGACTGCAGTGCCGCCTGCTGCGCCTGGAACGAATTCACGCTGGAGAGCGATTGCGTCATCGTGCCGATCTGGTTCGAAAGATCGACCGCTTTATTGCGGAGATCTTCGCTCTGGTTTACCAAATTCGTGGTGAGCGTGAGCGCGTCGGTGTAATCTCCCTGCTGATCATCTTTGTTCACCTGCGCAAGTTCCGCCGTGGACGAGTTCGAAATGTTCACGATGTCCTGCGAGATGAGCGCGCCCTGCAAGCGGGCGTTCGTGAACGCGACCGGAACTTTATTGCGGCTCCCCCAATAGATGGCGACTCCATAACCGACAATCACAAGGATAACGAACACCACAATGATCTTCGTGCGACGTGAAATAGTGGCCATTTGAATACACTAGTTTTAGCAAAAACGAGTGGAAAACGCAAGTAAACCGTGCTATATTAATCTTCATAAATAGCGGTTTCTCGGCCCTATTTATGCAGCACGCCAGCGGGTATCGTATAACGGTATTACCACAGGTTTCCAACCTGTTGACAGGGGTCCGACTCCCCTTACCCGCTCAGCTTTCTTTTTCTTGTATTCCTTTTGAGGCACGGTGTCGTGCGCTGCTGCGCACGCACCTCCCTCTCGGCACCTTCGTGCCTCCGAGAGTCCTCAAAAGGAATACAAGAAAAAGAAAGCTGGTTCTGCTAATGGAAGTCGAACCCGAGCAGCACCCCGTGTCGGAAGGGCAGCCGCGCGAAGCGCGGCGGTGGGAAACCGAGGGTTTCCCAGACCGGGGGCCGGGGTGCTGCGGAAGGGTTCGACTCCCTAAAAAGAAGGTCGGTAAAAAATGGCTTAGGTTCGAATAAGCTTCCCTTACGGTGGCAGGGTAAGGATATGGTAATAGAAATATAAAAGAGAAAGCTCCACACTGTCGCTACAACTCCTCAATATCTCCCCTATGTAGATATGCCGGAATTTTTTTCCACTCCCCAATGACCTTCTC
>DATKNI010000003.1:0-14798 GCA_035541415.1 Minisyncoccota bacterium
GCGGAGGCGGAAGGATTCGAACCTTCGATGCCATTTCTGGCATAACGGTTTTCAAGACCGTCCGTTTCAACCGCTCACGCACGCCTCCGTTTCTCTACAAGAGTAGAAAATTATTTGAATTTAATCAATTTTTAATGGTCGACGTGCTACCGTGGGAAAATGTCGAAAAGCCAGATTGCCATGCTCGGCGGAATTGTGTTGCTCGTCGCAATCGGCGCGATCTTCATCGCGCCCACGATGGAGCCGCAGAACATTGTACCGCATCGCGCCGTGCCGCCGCGGAATTCATGCGCGGAACATTGCTCGCTCATCGTCGAGCCGGATGACGGCATTGCGCCGGTCATCAATCTCATTAAAAGCGCAAAGCGATCGATCGACCTCGTCATCTATCAATTAGAAGATCAAACGGTCGAAAGCGAACTGGTGCGGGCAGAGGGACGCGGCGTTGCGGTGCGCGTGATTTTGAGCACGGGATATCAAGGCGAACCGTCGGCCGTCAATCAGGATGCGTTTGCAAATCTGCAAAACCGCAACGTGCCGGTCCGTTGGGCGCCGGATTATTTTGACCTCACGCACGAGAAGTCCATGGTGATCGACGGCGCAACGGCGCTCATCATGAGCTTCAATCTCGTTCCCGTGTTTTATCCCACCGGCCGCGATTTTGGGATTATTGATGACGACGCGAACGACGTCGCGGCGATGGAAGAAACGTTCAACGACGACTGGCAGGGGACCGGCGCGACGGCGAGCGGCGGGAGTGCGCTCGTGTGGAGCCCGGGTTCGCGGTCGACACTCCTCGCGCTCATTGCATCGGCGACGGAATCGCTCGAACTATACAATGAAGAAATGGCGGACCAGGAAATTATCGATGCGCTCGTCGCCGCAGCGCTCCGCGGCATACACGTGGACATCGTCATGACGTATTCGCCGGAGTGGAAAGCGGCGTTTCAAAAACTCATGCACGCAGGCGCGGTGATCAAAACCTATTCAGCCCATGCGGCACGATATATCCATGCAAAAATGATCGTGAGCGACGGTGCGCAAGCGTTCATCGGATCGGAAAACTTTTCCGCAACATCGCTCGACCGCAATCGCGAGCTTGGCGTCATCATTGCGAACCACGACGTTATCCAATCGCTCATGGATGTTTTCGGCGGAGACTGGGCCGCGGCGCGGGATTATAAATAAAAAAGCCCATGCACGCGGGACGACGTGTATGGGCTTTGTGGCTTTCAGTGAATCAAGGGATTGGCGGCGCGTACCTCGCGAATGAGTTTGCGCTGGCGACAGAGTCTTTCGAGTTCTGCCGCCCGCTCCCGCAGGCGCATCTTTGCCTTGCTGAGCTGTGATTTTGAGTTGCCTATTTTTCGACCCGTAGCTTCCGCAATGTCTTTGTGCTCGTAACCTCCTATTTCTTTGAGTACAAACGCGGTTCGATAGCCTGGTGCCAAGTCGGCGACGAGTTCTCCGAGCTCTTTCCGAGCGATGCAAGCATTGAAGCCTCCGTCGCAGTCGGCAATTTCGTCCTGGAATTGTTCTCCGGTCGCCTGGTTCGTCATCTCGAGCGAAACCGTGGGAAGTTTGCGTCTGCGCAATTCCATCAACGCAACGTTCACCGTCAGACTGTAGAACCACGTTGTAAACGCAGAACGGAATTGGAAGGTCCCAATTTTTCGATAGAGCTGGAGGAACGCCTCCTGCGTCAAATCCTCGGCGATGGCGTGGTTGTGGATAAAGCGAAAGCAGAGCCGGTAGGTCGAGCTTTTGTATTTGTGAAAGATGCGGCTGAAGGCTTCGTGATTTCCTTGCTGTGCCTTCCGGATTGTTTTCTTGTCGAGCGTTTCGAGTCTAGCCCCCCTGGTCATAGTGCCCTCCTGTACATCTGCACATTCACCATAACAGAAGCAATTTCTTGATGTCAACGCGGAGGGTACAGGATTCGAACCTGTGAGGGGATTTCTCCCCAACCGCATTTCGAGTGCGGCGCGTTAGACCACTCTGCCAACCCTCCCAATCGGTATTATCTTTTTACTCTTTTTGCGTGAATATGTAAATCGCAGGCGAATAAAAACCGACCATAGCATTGCTGCCATAGTCGGTTAGGGGGCGCGGGGCGCCGAGGCGCCAAAGTCATGCTTCTCCAGCCGGAGAAGGAAAGAGCCTTTTGATCGGAATGTCTCGTTCGAGGTCGAGGAAGTCCTCGATTGTCGAGAATGTGCCGAGGGGGCCAAGTATGAACGAGGTCTGCGTGAGATCTCTTTTGAGGTTGCCGATGACGAGCTGGACGGGTTGAACGGGACAGCGGGTTGAAACGTCTTTGAGTTTTGCTCTGGCTTGTTTGCAGGCGCTCTTTTCGATGCGAGGCAGATCTTTTGTGATTTGTTCGCAGGAAAAAAGAGCGACTGATGTGAGTGCTGCCACGCCGGGGCGGGAGATGGTGGGTTTGTAAACTAAACACACAACGCGAGACGACATGTTTTTCCCTCAATTGTGAAGTGTTCCCTGGCTGGAAGGGAAGGAACGTTACCGCTATTACTATGCCACGCGCGCCGAAAAATTGCAATAAGTACACACCGCGTCTTCCGACCTCCCCTTGTTCAACTTCGCAAAAACAAAATAGAAAATAAGCAGCCCATAAAGAGGGCTATCGGAGGCACGAGAGTGCCGAGATTTTGAGCGGTCGCGCGAGCACGCGCGAACCGCGTACCTCTTTATGAGCTGCTTATTTTCTGTTGTGCCCCCGTAGGGAGTTGAACCCCAACTTCATGGTTCGAAGCCATGTGTGATATCCGTTTCACCACAGGGGCGCCGCGCCGCGCTTATCTCTAGTATAGCGCTTCAATGCTACAATTAATTCCATGAACAGCGCAATCCTCATGGTATTCGAATTCGTCGTTCTTATCTTTTCCGCCGTGCTCCACGAGGTTGCGCATGGCTATACGGCGCAGTGGCTCGGCGACGACACTGCCGAGCGCGCCGGACGGCTCACTCTCAATCCGATCAAGCATCTCGATCTTTTTGGATCGATCCTGATGCCGATCGCGCTCTATCTTGCGTCAGGCGGCACATTTTTCTTTGCCGCAGCAAAGCCGGTTCCCTACAACCCCAACAACCTGAAAGATCCGCGGAGCGGGGGAGCAAAGATCGCGCTTGCCGGTCCGCTCACCAATTTTGTGCTCGCGGCAATTTTCGGCCTCCTCGTGCGAGGACTTTCCTATACCAGCGTCTCGCCGCTCGCGATCACGCTTTTTGAGATCGTCTGCTACGTGAACATCGTCCTCGGCGTTTTCAATTTGGTTCCCATCCCGCCGCTCGACGGATCCCGCGTTTTGTTTGCGCTCCTCCCGCAGACGCCTCGCACCATGGAAATCATGTACACGCTTGAACGGTTCGGCCTCATCCTCGTCATTGTATTTGTCTTCGTCGGGTTCGCCTTGCTTGCGCCCGTCATGGCAGGAATTTTCACGCTATTTACCGGCCAGCCGCTCATGTGAAAATCGAAGTTTTGACAGATGGCTCAATGGTATATAATTAAAGGTAATCCATTTCGATGAAACGCTATTTTCCTGGATCAATAATTGCGTTTATCGCCGTCCTTGTTGGTACGCTTGTTGTGGGCGGGAGCGTTGCCTATGCCAATATCAATTTTAATAATAGTAGTATCAACGGCGACGCGAGCGGTTTGATTCTCGATTCTTCGTCAACGATTTCCATCGGCACTTCTTCCGCGACCGCCATCATTATCGGCGCGAGCGGCCAGACGACGACATTCCCCGGATCGATTTCCATAACAGGATCATTGTCGGCCACGGGCAGCGGCAGAGTGAATGCCACCCAGCTGCAGTCTTCGGCTATCGCAACATCATCGCCGAGCGGCGGCCAATGTCTTGTCTATTCCACATCGACGAATTCCTGGGCGCCGGGCTCATGCGGCGGGGGAGGCGGGGGAGCGAATAGCGTTGTGAATAATCCGAGCGCGACGTCCACGCAGACGATCGTGCCATCCTCCGACATCACGCCGCTCACCGTGAATTGCAAATCTGGCGGCAGTTCCGATTGTTTTGACGTGAACGACAACGGCGGCAACCTCGCGTTTGGCGTCCAGGCAAACGGCAATCTTTCGTTCGAGGCGCGAAGCTTGAATCTCGGTTCGAACGGACAGACCGGCTCGGCATCGCAGATCAGCATCTTCGGCGGCACGTCGCCCACGGCTGGTCCCGCGATCGTCGGCCAGAATAATGTGGGCGGCAACCAGACGTATCTGTATTTCGATCCAAACACGGCCGGCGCCGCATGCCTCAATACGGGGGCAACCTCGGGCAGCTGCTTGGCGGCGAATCTCATCATGACGGCAACCTCGACGAACACGGTCGCCAACAAGACGTTTGCCAATTTCTTTGATATCGCAACGACGTCGGCGCCGTCGAATCCCGCCGCTGGCAAAATCCGCGTGTACGCCGATGCGACGACGGGCAATCTCACCTGTCTCACGTCGAGCGGCGGCAGCTGTCTCGCGACCGGCGGCGCCGGAAACGCCACCCAACTCCAGGGCAATACCGTGGCATCGACGACGCCGTCCGGAGGAAACTGCCTCGTCTATTCGAGTTCCACGAATTCCTGGACGCCCTCATCGTGCGCGGGAAGCGCTTCAACCGCATGGTCATCGCTCTCTAACCCGATTTCATCAGTCGCCCTTTCGATGGGCAACACGACGACGACATTTACCTGGGACAGCGCAACCGGCGCAAACGTCAATCCGTTTTCGATAACGGACAGCAGCAACAATAGCGGCACCGGCTCGCTCGTGAACATCAACACCGCCGCCGGCTCATCGCTCTTCCCGCTTACCGTAACGGCGTCCGGCACGGCAAACGGCATTCGTATTTCAACCTCGGGCGTTCTCGCGGCGATCGGGGCCGGCCAAATCAATGCCACCCAGCTGCAGTCCTTGACCATTGCAACGTCATCGCCGAGCAGCGGCCAGTGCCTCGTCTATTCGAGCTCCACGAATTCCTGGGCGCCGGGCTCATGCGGCGGGAGCGCGAATGCGACGCAGTTGCAGGGAGTCAACATCAGTTCGACCGCGCCAACGACCAACCAAGTGCTCATGTATGACGGGACCAACTGGTCGCCGGCCATAGGAATCGGTACGCGCCTCTACAACACGTCGAGCGGCGTCGTGACGGCGGCCATCGGCACGACAACCATGGCGACCACGGGATCAAGCGACGCGAATTACGAGTTTAGCGCTTACGTCACCCAGAACAGCACCGGAACGAACTGCACCGGAAACGCAACGGTAAGCCTTAAGTTGATTTATACGGATCCGGTGAGCGCGCTTGCCCAGCCGATGACGGCAACGATGCTCTTCACGCTTGGGAGCGGATCAACCCAAGCTGGCGTAACGCTCGCATCGTCAACCATGTCCGCCGGAGACGTTGGCAGCGTGACGTATTTCTTCAGGGCAAAGACTGCGACTACGATTAGCTACATCACCGGATATGTGAATGGAACAGGATGCACGGTCCAGCCCGCCTACGTTGTATTTCCCAGTTTGAAGCAACAATTCTAATGGCGCACCGGCAACGGAAAATCCTTTCTCTGATTTTAGGAGGATTAGCTTTGATAATTTTCGCGAATGTTGCCTTCGCGAGTTCCACGAGCGGCGGCGGACGATCGACGGTCTGCAACGGTTTTTTGCCGTTTCCCTGCCTCGCGCCCACCACGCCGACCTCGAGCGCGCCCGTATGGGATGATACGCCGTCGTTTTTGCCTGCGGACATGGGCAATAACGTATATAATCACTTGTTCATCGATCCTCACAGCGGCGAGCGGTTTGTTTTCATAACCGATCCCTCGCATCCGTGCGGGAACGATCCGGCCGGTACGAGTTGGGTGACGAGTTCGTACAGCGACCAGATACAAATTTCCAAAGATGGAAAGTATATCGTGGTGAGCGATTCTCCCGACGGCGTGTACTATCACACCTGCATCATTCCGTTTGACGAAACGACGTTCCAAGCGGGGACGAGTACGGGGCCGCTCACGATACTTCCCAACGGAACTTTTAACCGGACCGAAACCGATACCTATTATGGGTCCGATGCCACCAATCCATTTCTTATTAAATCGTGCGACGTGAGCACGGGATGCGCGGGCTACACGAACGTGGTGAACCTGGCGTCGAGTTCGGCCTGCCCGAATATTCCGTCGCTCACCCTCACAACGCAAGGCGAAGTGAGCATGAGTGCCGACGGCCAAACGCTTTCTTTTTGGGGCGACGGCAATCAAAACAGCGCGATTATTTTTTGGGTCTACAACAAAACCAAAGGATGTCTTTGGGTAAATATGGCTACCGGAGATGAAAACGCTTCTTCTGGGTGGGGGCTGTCTCCCTCAACCTGTTCCGGGTGCATACCGCTTGCTGACCGCGCAAGCACCACGCCGAGCCTTGGCATGCACCGGGCCAATCTTACCGCCCTCGGCGATTACCTGATTATTCAAAATCAAAGCGTGGGAGGGCTCAACCAAATTTACCAGGTTCCCACATCAACCTCATGGCCCGTGAGTCCCATATTCCACTGTACGAACGCGTCCAATCCGAGCGACTGCCAAAATCATTATGCGTTTGGCTATCAGGATACGATGGTAAATGGCGCCGGCAATAATGGCAGCGCATCAAACGCAATCATCGCCTGGCGCATCCGGAATGTGGGTTCGACGATGGATACGGCAGGATTCCCTCCCGGTTACGTGGATTTGGTCAATACGATTGCTATTGGCGCGATTCCGACGGGAAATGCATCACACGAAAGCTGGGCCGCCGCCGATCCGAACGTTGTGAATCCTTTTGCGAGCGGCGAATATATGAACGCAACCGGAACGTCGCACATTACGTTTCCATGGGTGCAAGAAATCAAGCTCGTGAGTCCTAATCCCAGCAATCAGATTGTTTGGCGGATATTCCAGCATCACATGAAATCACAGTTTGGCAGCATGACGGAAAACGGAGGCGTGGTGGGAAACGGCGCTACCACCACGGTCACGACGATCGGCCCTCATAATTTCAGCGCGGGCCAGAAGATCAATATTTATAATTGCGGCAACTCCTCATTCAATAGTACGTCGACGCAAGTTGCCTCGATAATCAGCACAACAACGTTCACCTATTCATCGGCTCTCGTTGGAACCACCGATTGCATGTTCGACTATAACGCCCAAGGGGCGCAGGATTTTTATGCAAGCACCTTGGTCCAGCAGTCGCCCGATGGAAAATTCATTTGCACGCCCGACAATTGGGAACGCACCTTCCCGCAGGATCCGTATCGCGCCGCATGCAATGGCACCGATTGTCCGCAAATCCACATGCTGTGCGTCGAGACCCGCTAAATAGATCAATGGCTCAATGCTCAAACCAAATTCTAAAATCATGGGGGCGGGCGCTATCGCAGGAATCGTCTTTGCTGCGCTTGGGATAACCGCAGCTTATGCCGCGCAATATACCTGGGTTACGGATCAAACGGTTTCTTTTGCGTCTCCGGCGACGACCCTCACCATCACCGCCGGTTCCGTGGCTGACACCTTTAGCACCGCTTCATCAACGCTCACCGTCGCCCTTTCGAGTTCGACCGGCGGCTCGTTTTCGCTCACGTCTGCGTCGTACGATCTTTCGGTCGCGACCTCGAGCGGCGGAGGAAATGTGACGACCACGTGCACGTCCGGCGTTATGACGGTAAGCATGGCACAAACAACCGGAACCGCCGTTTATACCATAACGGCTGGCGGCACAACTTGCTCCGGCAGCGGCGGCGGAGGAGGCGGTGGCGGTGGAGGAGGTGGTGGAGGCGGCGGAGGTGGAGGCGGGGGTGGTGGAGGCGGTGGGGGAGGGGGCTCGGGCGGAGGAGGCGGTGGGGGTGGAGGCGGTGGAGGCTCGTATTACACTCCGACGTCAACAGCGACTTCAACGACCACCACCACGGGAGGGACGAATCTTTTGGCGATCATAGCCCAACTCATCGCCGAGGTGAAGGCGCTCATCGCTCAGCTGAACGTCCAGCTGGCGTCGAGCTTCACGCGGAATCTCACCATCGGGAGCGTCGGCCAGGACGTCCAAAATCTCCAAATGTTCCTCAATAACAATGGCTATCCAGTGGCATTGACTGGCCCTGGTTCGGCCGGCAACGAAACCACTCATTTTGGGGGAAAGACGGCGGTGGCGCTTTCGAAATTCCAATCATTCGAAGGAATTCCTGCTTCGGGATTCTTTGGACCGCTCACGCGGGCGGCGATCTTGAAGTTTATCGGAGCCGCGCCTTCGGCGCCTTCGATACCGACTGGGCAGACGGCACCATCAACCGCTTCAAGCGGTTCGGTTTCAAGCAGTCCTGCGTCGGGCGGTTCCGCGTCGGGCGATTTTACGCGCACGCTTTCTCTTGGCATGTCGGGCGCAGACGTGACAGTATTGCAGGAATTTCTCATCGGCCAAGGATTCCTCAAGGGATCGGCAAGCGGTTATTATGATAGCGCGACAGCGAGCGCGGTCGAACTCTATCAAACAGTGAGCGCTCTTCCTGCGACCGGTATTTGCGATTCAAGCACGGAAGCATCCATTGCAAGAATAATGCAAATAATAAGGTTATAATTTTTTAATCATTTCAATCATCATGAAAAATATTTTATTGGGCATCGTTATCGCTCTTGTTCTGGTGGGAATCGGATGGTATGCGGGCAGCAGGACCCAGAACTCGGGAAATATTGCGGTAAATAATGTTTCGCCGACCAGCACCGGCACCAGCACTGCGCAAAATGCGACGACGTCATCCGGCGGATCGGGATCGAATCAGAATACTGGCGCGCCGACAGGCAACGGCACAACTTCCAGCGGCGGTTCGACTTCAGGCAATGGCACGACTTCCGGCAGCGGCACGTCGCACTCCGGGGGATCGACGGTGACCCCCGGCAATCCGTGCACGGGGACGCCGCTCGGAGGATCTCCGGTCAACGTTACCGCACAGATGAGCCAGGTTGGAACCGGAGTCACGGTAACCCAAATCACCACCACGAAATCGAATTGGACGACGTATTCGGATATGCCGACCTATAGCGCCGCCGCACACGTTCTCGCATTCAATACGTATGGGACGACGAATTCACTATCGACGGCAAACCTCGATGGCACCGGCGCGCAGATCATTTCCGGAAATCAGCAGGGGCGCGACGTTGCGGTGAGCGAGGATGGCAAATATGCCTACTACGAAGGGCAGAATCCCAATCAATCGAGCGACATGTATGCCGTTGCTCTCACGGGAGCGGGCGCATGCCAGCCGGTGCGGCTGAGCAACCTGAACCTCAAACCCATTCCGCCCGAAGGATCGCTCATCATTTCCAATTCGAGCATTGATCCGGCAACAGGCAGGAATGTCATCGCGTTTTCCGAGGGCTTGGTGATCCACCGCGTGCTCGACAACGGAACCGAACTGCCGGACGTCACGCTCGGCGATCCGGAAAACATGGATGTGTTGCATCGCATGCGGCTCAATCCAAAATTTCCGAACATCATGTGGTACAAGCGGGACCAGGCCGGACAGAATCCGAATGGCGTCGCCCAAGAGGAGATTTGGGTGGTTGATCTAAATCATCCGGGGACCGTATATAGCGTTGCCGGCCCCGGTGTCGCGGCGGACCACAACACCTGGTCGCCCGATGGGACGGAGATCGGCTATCAGGTGAACGGCCAGTGGTATGCGGCCAAGATTTTGAATCCCGACGGGACGTGGGCTTTGCAGAATGGAGGCTTTGCGGGAGGACTCATCGGCCCCAAGGTCACCTATACGTATGGAGCGAGTTACTGCACGTTTGCGCCTGACGGCTCGGTCTATGTGTGCACGACGGGCGGCGCCGTCCACGGCATCCCGGTGTACCTCATGTCGCTTGATGGAACCAAAGTGAAGCTGCTCGCGGATACCGATGCAAAAGCCGCCAGCTTCGACGGCATTCCCAAGGCGGAGTTCTTGGACATGCAGCACGTCGTCTTCTCGAGTGATCGTACCGGAACGCCGCAGGTTTATGTGATTTCAGGATTTACGACGACGTTCCCGTAGCGCTTATTTGACGGTGATGAATTGAATGCCGGTGAACGAGGAGCCGAAACTGAGCAGATAGCTCATGGAGCTATTGAGTTTGTCGATCACTTTTGTCGCGTCGGGGATGTAAAAGTTGCCGCCGGAATCAATGGCAAGGGTGCCGGTTGTCGGATAGGTGATTGGGGCAGCGGCGCTTCCTTCGCTTGCGATCCAGACGCCTGACGGGCTAAACTCTTCTATTCCTTGATTGTTGGCAAATGAGGCGACGTAGACGTTTCCGTTTGCATCAAGGGCGATGCCGTCTGGCTGGTTGAATTGGCCATTGCCCGGTCCGGCCGATCCGAACTGCATAAGATAGTTGCCATTCGAATCGAATTCCTCGACCCGATTATTGCCGCTGTCGACAACATAAATATTATTGCTCGCATTGATGGCGATTCCGAGGGGCGAGATGAAATTGCCGTTGCCAGAACCAGTGGTTCCGAACTGCGAAAGATAGGTGCCGTTCGAATTAAATTTTTCGACCCGATTATTGCCGGTGTCGACAACGTACACATTTCCGCCCGAATCGGCCGCCAATCCGCCAATCGCCGAAAATTGTCCGTTTCCCGAACCTGCCGATCCGAACTGTGCGACATGAGTCCCGTTTTGGTTGAATTTTTGGACGAGGAGAAATCCCGCGTCCCCAATGTACGTATTTCCCATTGAATCAACGGCGATGCCGGCAGGCTTTTGGAATGTGCCGGCCGAACCGAGCCGGCCGAGAGAGCCTCCTAAAACCGAATATTTATAAACGCCGGAAGAATCCGTAATCCATACGCACGGTCCGTTGCTGCTGCATCCGTAATCGATCGGGAGCAGGGTGAGCGATGACCCTTTTTCGAAAAGGCTGCCATATTGGCCGCCGTCGCCTTGTTCGAGCGGTTGATATTTCTGCGATTCAAGATTCGAGGTGACTTCATATTGCGATACGCCCGGCACGTACGAATAAAATTGGCCGATCGAAGGGGTCAGCGGATCGATCGGAAGAGATCCGATGGGAGAGCCTTCGGATAATTTTTTTAAATTGACCGGCAGCCAGCCAGTGCCATCAACGTTGCGATTATTGATTTTTGCGGTGCACTGAAGGTTCCAGCCAGGTGGAATCGTGCTCGACGGAAAGGCGCCGACTGACGCGCAGTTGCTCGTACCCGATGTGATGGTGGTGTCGGGAAGCGAGAGATAAACCGTGCTTGCATTTCCAAGCGGCAGCGACTCCGTTTGCGAAAGGCTGAGCGCTTTCGTCAAAGTTTCCATATCGGAGAGGCGGCCGGAGTCCCGCGATTGGCGCAATAACTCAGCCGGGTTCAAAACCAAGATAAGGATGACCGAAAGGGCGGCAAGGATGCCGACCACGAGGAGAAGTTCAATCAAAGTAAACGCTCGAGGGCGGGAAGTCATCTCTTTTAGTATAGCAATCCGGCTCGGCAGAGCTATTGTATGTGGACCCAGGGAGAATCGGACTCCCGCCCTCCGGATGCAAACCGGATGCACTACCATTATGCTATGGGCCCGAAGGAGGAGAACATGCGAACATGCTTCATGTTTGCATGTTCGACGACTGAAGGGCACAGATGGCCGCAGGCCATCTGGGGCCCGAGTGCCGCAGGCCATCTGGGGCCCGAGGCCGCAGGTTCGAGCATACCCCACTTTGACTCCCTTGAGAAGTCGTGCTACGATAATCAGTAGTTTTTTCCACCTGCAGACTGCTTGAGGGCGCACAACCTCACCGTGAACGTGGTTGTATCCGCAACTCGCTCTGCAGAAGAGCGGCATCTTTTCCCATAAAGACTCTGGCCAAGATGCCGCTATGTTTTTAGGTTCTGCTCCGGACCGGTAACGTACTGGGGGAGGGCGTTACCTCCCGCGGGTGGAATAAGGGCCTCGATCCTCTTCATGGAAACGGGGCCTTTTTATTTGACAAAAAATCGCGCTCACCCTAGAATACGGAATGTCGGCGGGCATCCGCCCCCGATTATTTTTTTAGACTTTTTATGCCAACCGTACGACAACTTATCAAGCATGGCCGCAAGCCGCATAAGGCGAAGAGCAAATCGCCGGCCTTGTCGTTCTATTTCAATTCAATCAAGAACCGCCCTGTTTTCTCCACGGCGCCATTCAAGCGCGGCGTGTGCATCAAAGTGTTCACGCAAACCCCCAAGAAGCCGAACTCGGCTCTCCGCAAAGTTGCCCGCGTGCGCCTCACGAACGGCACCGAAGTTACCGCATATATCCCGGGTGAAGGACATGCGTTGCAGGAACACTCAATCGTCATGTTGCGCGGCGGCCGCGTGAAAGACTTGCCGGGCGTCCGCTACCACATCGTTCGCGGCGTCTTGGATACGACGGGCGTTGAAGGCCGCAAGCAACAGCGCTCCAAGTATGGCGCGAAGCACGGAAAATAATCATTAAATTTTGATTAATAAGTTTTCTTCAATTAATTAACCACAGCAATGAGAAAGAAGCGCGTATATCGCAAATATTACCAGCCCGACGCCATCCATGGCCGCGTTGAGCTTGGCCGGTTCATCAACTACGTGATGAAAGACGGCAAGAAGTCCACGGCCGAACGACTTGTGTACAACGCCCTCGAAATCATCAAGAAGCAGACCAAAGAAGATCCGATGCTTGTCTTCGACAAGGCGCTCGAAAACGCGTCGCCGCTCCTCGAAGTCGCTTCCAAGCGCGTCGGCGGCGCAAACTACCAGGTTCCGCGCGAAGTTCGTCCGGAACGCCGCTTCATTTTGGCATTGCGCTGGATCATCGGCGCTGCGCGTTCGCGCAAAGGCAAGCCAATGGCCGACAAGCTCGCAGAAGAACTGATGGCCGCCGCCAAGAACGAGGGAAGCGCAATCAAGAAGAAGCAGGATACGCACCGCATGGCAGAAGCGAACCGCGCATTTGCACACTTCGCAAAGTAACATGCCCCGCCAATACCCCATAGAAAAAATCAGAAACATTGGAATTATCGCGCACATTGATGCCGGAAAAACCACCGTCTCGGAACGCGTCCTTTTTTATACCGGCGTGAGCCACAAGATCGGCGAAGTACACACGGGCGACACCGTGATGGACTGGATGGAACAGGAGCGCGAGCGCGGCATCACGATCACGTCCGCTGCAACGACGGCATTCTGGACGCCGACCCGTTTTGCCGGCAGCCCCGACCACAAATCGCACGAGCACCAGATCAACCTCATCGACACTCCGGGACACATCGACTTCACCGTTGAAGTGAAGCGCTCGCTTCGCGTCTTGGACGGCGCCGTCGTCGTTTTTGACGGCGTTGCCGGCGTTGAACCGCAGTCGGAAACCAACTGGCGCTATGCCGACGAATACAAAGTGCCGCGCATCTGCTTCATCAACAAGCTCGACCGTTCCGGCGCAAGCTTCCACAAGAGCTTCCAATCGATCCTCGACCGCCTCACCAAGAACGCCATTCCGTTCCAGCTTCCAATCGGCAGCGAATCGAATTTTAAAGGCGTCGTGAACCTCCTCGAGAACAAGGCATACATGTTCGAAGGGGAGCATGGCGAAAAAATCACCGAGATCCCGGTTCCGGATGATATGAAAGCAGAAGTGGAAACGGCGCGCCACAATCTCATCGAAAAAATCGCCGAGAACGACGACGCGACGATGTCGAAATATTTGGACGGCAAGGAAATTTCCATCGACGAGCTCCGCGCGACGCTTCGCAAAGGCGTCATCGCAAACACCGTTGTCCCGGTCCTCACCGGATCCGCGCTCAAGAACAAGGGTGTGCAGTTCATGCTCGATGCCGTGATCGACCTTTTGCCCGCGCCGACGGATCTTCCGGCGGTGAAGGGACACACCGAGAAGGGCGAAGAAATCGAGCGCCACGCAACCGACAACGAACCGTTCACCGGCCTCGCATTCAAAATCGCAACGGACCCCTTCGTCGGCAGCCTCGCGTTCTTCCGCAATTATTCTGGCGTCATCAAGCGCGGTTCCTATATCTATAACGCAACCAAAGGCCAACAGGAGCGCGTCGGCCGCATTGTCCGCATGCACGCGAACGATCGCGAAGAAGTTGACGAAATCTACGCCGGTGAAATCGCTGCGGTTGTGGGCCTCAAGAACACGACGACGGGCGACACGATCACCGATCCCGCAAACCCGCTCATCCTCGAAAAGATCACATTCCCAGAACCAGTCATCGGCTTGCGCATCGAGCCGAAGACCAAAGCCGACCAGGAAAAAATGGGCGTTGCGTTGCATCGCCTCGCCGAAGAAGATCCGACGTTCCGCGTTGCGGGCGATCCGGAAACGGGCGAGACGATTATCAGCGGCATGGGCGAATTGCACTTGGAAATCATCGTTGACCGTATGAAGCGCGAGTTCAACGTTGAAGCCAACGTTGGCCGTCCGCAGGTTGCATACAAGGAAACCATCATGGGCGAAGCTGAAGCCGAAGGAAAATACATCAAGCAGTCCGGCGGCCGCGGTCAGTACGGCGACGTCTGGCTCCGCGTGAAACCGCTCGAACGCGGATCGGGCTTTGTCTTCTTGGATGAAATCAAAGGCGGCGTGGTTCCAAAAGAATTCATCGGTCCCACGGAAAAAGGCGTCAAAGAAGCACTCGACAAAGGCATTCTCGCCGGCTATCCGGTGGTGGACGTTGAAGTCACGCTCTACGATGGTTCGTTCCACGAAGTG
>DATKNI010000004.1:0-13444 GCA_035541415.1 Minisyncoccota bacterium
CCTTAGGTTCAAATGACGTTGAGACCGGTGACGGCGGAAGCAACAATTACGTTTACGAGCAAGGTACGCAGTTGAGCCTGTAAGAAGAGAAAAGAAAACGCCCCGAAAGGGGCGTTTTTAATAATAAAGATAAAGAAAAGATAAAGAATATCAATGACAAAAAACATCATTATTCTTGGAATGGTGGCTCTTGTATGCTTGGCGAACGTTGCAATAGCGTATGGTCCATCGACTTGGGGTTGGCAGGAGGGAGGGGGAATTATTACTGCTTACGAGGGAGGCACCATATCGGGCGCTAATTTCTTATATGTTCAATGCACTGGCTATAACTTAACAGGGGATTATATTTCCTTGTGGAACCTTGTCTCTGACTACGATAACGCCATTCCGCTCGTCCCCTATGCTAATGGTTGGTATACATTTTCCACGAATTCTAATGATAATCAGATGGCAACTGCGCGTTTCCAAAATGCATCTACAGGTTATCTAGGGGGAGATCAGCTTGGAAATATCTGTGGTTCAAACCAGATTGTGATTCAAGATTTTGCTCCTTCAGTCGGCCCTTTGGCGCAATACAAATCCGATGCAACTACCACCATTGGAGCAGGAGGCATCACCACGGAAACGACCTTGGTTTTTAGTGGATTGCTCAATGCAACCAATACAAGCAGTACTTTGCAATTGCAAATTGAAATTCAACCCTCGAGCACGCCTTTCAGTAATATCCCAAATGTGACAAGCAGTGCTTCTGTTTTGCCCGGGAAAATTGCCACGACCACGTATTATGGAATAGTCCCTCGGGAAGTTGGTTCAAACGGCCAATTTCATTGGCAGGCGAGAACAATAGATAACACCGGAATAACTTCGACCTGGCAGATTTTTGGACCGAATGCCACCGGGACAGATTTCATAATCAATACAATTCCTCTTTACACGCAAAACACCTCAACGTATCCATCGCTTTCTGCGACAACAGGCACTGCCTGGTGGGCTCCTCAGCACTTAGACAATATTGCAACGAATAGCATTGCAGGATTCGGTTGTGCTATCACATCCGTAGTTATGGATCTTCGTTCCATGGGGATTACGACTGCTTCGAGTAGCCACGCAAGCAGCACAGATGTTAATCCTGGGAATATCAATGATTGGTTGGAAAATTACAACAATACTTCGACTGGACCCGGTTATGCTCCTGGAGGATTACTTAATTGGCTGGATGTTCCTTACTATAGTCAAACTCCATCGGGTACATTTACGGTTACCTATAACCAATCCCAAGATTTCATAGGGTCTCCATCAAGTAGCTGGGTGGCTAAGTGGCTTAATTATTCGGCGACCGCAACTGTTCCGGTTATCTTCACCGAACCGACAACTACAACTTCAAGTGTTATTCATTTTATCGTTGCAACTGGGTATGCCGTAAATAAGGCAACAACTACCTATACCATTCGAGACCCTTTCTATTACGACACAATGTACTTGAATCAAAATACCTCGACAAACGCACATAATTACAGCAACGTATTCAGAGCCGCTCACGTATTCGAACCGACATCCACAACGATACTGCCTCTATATGTGGAATATATAATTGACGGAGCCCACACACTCTTAATTACAGATCCGACCGGAAAACGTTTGGGTGTTGATCCTGTTACGGGAACTTCTTACAACGAGATAGCCCAAGGCAGCGAGGATGATTCTCAGGCAGGAGCACGCTTCCTGGCAATCTATACTCCCGTAGCTGGCAAGTATGCGCTTATGGTTGGGGGAAAGGGCAGATATCATCTAGAAAGTTTCGTGGCGGATGGAAGACATCGACCAATTCCTCAGATTCTTACTGGGATTTTAAATTCTGGATCTACTGATCTGTATCATCAGAATTATAGTCCCATAAATATCCAAGGGAGCACTCTTCAGCAATAAAGGTAATTCGGAGCGCCGCGGGCTGTGTTTTGTGTGATAAACTATACATAATGGCAGCACGGCTTCCGTTACCGGCAGATGAAATCAAGCGTCTTCTCGTGAGCGAAGGCTTTATTGACGACGCCCGGTTTGAGGCGTACCGCGAAGAAGCTGACCGCAAGAGCCAAAGCGTCATCGACATTCTTGTTTCGGAAAAAGTGGTTGCGGCCAATTATCTGAACGGCATCATCGCCAAGGAGCTCAATGTGTCGATCGTGGACTTCAATAAGCTCAGCATGGATTCGAAGATCGTGAAGCTGCTTCCCGAAGATATCGCTCGACAGCGGCAGGTGATTGTGTTCAACAAAGAAGCGGACGGGTCGTTCGACGTGGCGATGATCGATCCCTCGGATCTTGAGACGCTCGAGTTTTTGGAACAGCGCCTCAAAGGGCGCATCCATCCGTTCCTTGCGACATCAGACGATTTGAACCGCGGCTTTTCGGTGTACGGTTACGAGCTCGGGCAGGATTTCAAAAAGATAATCGAAGACAATGTCCGCGCTTCGCTCATGAACCAGGCGCAGGACGTCGCCGAAGCTGCGGGACAGCTCCCGATCGTTGGCATCGTGGATAATATTCTTTCCTACGCCATCGCGTCGCGCGCGTCTGATATCCACATCGAGATCCTCGAGGAGTCGACCTACATCCGGTACCGCATCGACGGCATTTTGTATGAGATCATGAATGTGACAAAGTCGATCCACCCGGCGCTCGTTGCGCGCATCAAATTGCTTGCCGGCCTCAAGATCGACGAACATTTTGTGCCGCAGGACGGACGCTTCCGCTATCAAATCGCAAACCAGACGATCGACGTTCGCGTTTCGGTGATGCCGACGTTCTACGGCGAAAAAGTGGAAATGCGCTTGCTTGACGCTTCGCAGAAGCCGCTCTCGCTCGAAGAGCTCGGGCTTGCGCCGGACGACGCGCGAAAAGTTGCCGACAACATCAAGAAAGCATACGGCATGATCATCTCCTGCGGTCCGACCGGTTCCGGTAAGACGACGACGCTCTACACGCTCATGAACATGCTGAACCGGCCGCAGGTGAACGTGACGACGATCGAAGATCCGATCGAATACAACATGCGCTACATCAACCAGACGCAGATCAATCCGCAAGCGGGCATTACGTTTGCCTCGGGACTGCGCGCCCTGCTCCGCCAAGATCCGAACATCATTATGGTCGGTGAAATCCGCGACGCCGAGACTGCTGAAATCGCCGTGCAATCGGCCCTCACCGGCCACTTGCTCTTGTCTTCGCTCCATACGAACGATGCGCCGACGGCCATTCCGCGGTTCTTCGACCTCAAAATCCCGCCGTTCCTCGTGAGCTCCGTTTTGAATCTCATCATCGCCCAGCGTCTTGTCCGGAAAATCTGCCAGACCTGCGCCTTTTCGTATGAATCCGATCCGAACACCCAGCAAATCGTGGAAGGCCAGCTCAAAGAACTCGGGATCATGGTGAAGAGCATGAAAATCCCGCACATTTTGTATCGCGGCAAAGGTTGTTCGGTGTGCGGCCTGACCGGCTATCGCGGCCGCCTTGGCATTTATGAGGTGATGGAAGTGAATGAGAAAGTGCGCGCGGCTATCACGCAGCCGAACTTCAGCCTGGAAGATCTCCGCATTTCCGCCCGCGATGCCGGCATGAAGACGATGTTCGAGGACGGTCTCCGCAAAGTAGAATTGGCACTTACGACGCTCGAAGAGGTCTTACGCGTTATCAGAGAATAGAAAATCTCTGGAAAGATTTTCTTGCTATAATAAAGGTAATGCTTTTTCACTACGTCGCTGCTGATACAACGGGGAAGCTGATCGACGGCGAGTTTGAGGGGAATGTGCTGAACGACGTTCTCCGTTATCTTGCCGGCAAGGAGCTCCGCCCCATTTCCGTCAAAGCGCTTGGCAGGGAAAAGACCGGGTTTGCGCTCTTTGGCGGGATTACGGTGGAGGACAAAGTTTTCCTCACCAAATATCTCGCGCTCATGCTCAAGGTTGGCACCGACCTCTTGTCGGCCATCAATATTTTGATTGCCGATTTTGACAAGCCAGCCGTGCGGAATTTCCTCCTCGAAGTCCGCGACAGCCTCACGCGTGGCCAGCCGTTCTACGAAGCGTTCTCGCGGCATCCCAAAGAATTTTCGCCGACTTTCATCAGCCTTGTGAAAGCCGCTGAGGCTTCCGGAAATCTCCAAAAAACATTCGACGAGCTGAGCGTCTCGCTCGAGAAAGAAGCGGAGCTTCGGAGCAAAGTGAAGTCCGCGCTCATTTATCCGATCATCCTCATGATCGCCGCGTTCGGCATCATCGTATTCCTGGTCACGTTCGCCTTGCCGAAAGTGGCGGGCGTGTTTTCGAACAGCGGCATCAATCCGCCGCTTTTCTCGCAGATCGTGCTCACGACCGGCCTTTTCCTCGGCGCGAACATTTGGTCGATCAGCATCGGACTCGTCGTCGTTATCGCCGGCAGCGTCATCGCGGTGCGGAGCACCGAACCGGGAAAACGCGCGTTTGAAAAAATCTTGATACACCTGCCGGTCATCCGCGGCATATACCAGCAAATCGCCATGCAGCGCATGGCAAGCACGATGAGCTCGCTTATGAAAGCCGGCCTTCCTATCGTCCAGACCATAACCGTGGCGTCGGAAACCGTGGGCGTCCGGGATTATCGCGACGCGCTGGTGCGCATCGCAAACGACGGCCTCACGAAAGGCCTCACGATCGGCGAAGCGTTCAAGCAAGAGCCGGTGTTTCCCAAGATGGTTTCAAACCTGATCGCCATTTCGGAAAAAGCCGGGCACATTGAGGAGGTGCTTGATACGCTTTCCGACTTTTATAGCGCGAACATCGATGCAAGCGTGAAAGCGGCCGTATCGCTCCTCGAGCCCGTGATGCTGCTCACGCTTGGTATCGTTGTCGCTACCATTGCGCTATCAATTATCGTCCCAATCTACCAGCTCACCACCCAGTTCTGATGACGTCCATGCGAAAAGGGCAGTCGATGGTGGAAGTTCTTGTCGCCGTCGCGATCGGCGCGTTTCTCGTGGGCGCCGCCGCCGGGCTCATTGCGCCGGCGCTCAAATCAAGCGACCAGGTCGCCCAGGTGCAGGTTGGTGCAGCTCTTGGCACGGAACTCCTGAATAATGTCCGGGTTTGGGCGGAAAGCAACTGGCATGATTTTTTGAATCTTTCGACTGGAACGGCCTACCGTTATTATCTCGTGACCGGTTCATCTCCCTTTATCGTGGCCGATGGCAGCGAGGATATCGTCACGAGCAACGGCGTGTACTCCCGTTATTTTTACGTGAGTGATGTGTACCGCGACGGAACGGGGAATATAACGACGAGCGGGGGAACCTATGATCCGTCCACGAAGCAGGTTACGGCGGTGTACAGCCTTTTGAATGAGCACGGCGGCACGGGCGCAATATGGAACGTTGGTTCTGCGAATTCGACCACCCAGGGACCCGCGCCGTCTTTTGTCTGGGGCAACACGCTGTATGCGGTTTCCCTGCCTGACGGCCTTATGTATTTCAGCCCGATCGCGGCGACCGGTTCCATCGGTCCCGCGTGGTACAGCACGACAACACCGCTCACGGATGTCGGCGGCGGCGCGGCTGAATACAACGGCTACGCATATATTACGGCGCTCGGTGGCGCGGTGCCGCCCACGCCGAGCACGACGGTATGGTATGCCAAGCTGAGTCCAACGCTCGGCGTCAGCGGCTCATGGGCCACGACGACGCCGCTTTCCTCCGCGCTCGGCGGCGCCATCGTCGAAGCCTACAACGGTTATTTGTATGCGATCGGAGGCATCGATGTCACTCAAAATCCGACGACGACCGTTCTCTTTGCTCCCATTAAAAACAATGGTTCGATTGGCGCATGGAGCTCCACGTCGCCCTTGCCGGCGACGAATGTCGCCCATGGCCCGCCTGACGTGACGGTCTTTTACAATAAAAATGTTTATTTTGTTGCCGGCATAGATGCAGCGACAACGAGTGCGTGGTACGCCCCCATCAATACCACCGGTTCCCTTGGCGCATGGACGTCCACCATCCCATTGCCGAACGCCTACATCCGTTCCGGCATTGCTGCGACCGGAGGGTACTTCTATATCGTGGGCGGCGGCAATGTGAACTTCATCACGTCAACGGTGTATTCGGCGGCGATTGCTCCATCCGGCGCCCTCACGTCGTGGCAGGTCCAGGGGAGTCTCCCTTCGGCAATCGGCGGAAGCTGGGCGGTTGCGAATAATTTTTTCCTGTACGACGTCGGCGGATTCAATGCAACGTCGAATAACAGCTGGAGCTCCACGCTGTATTACACGAATTTCGTCACGTATGGATTCAGCGCAGTAAGTTCGAGCATGTCGACGTATGTAAGCCGCAACCGCAACGTGGGCTACACGCAGGCAGACTGGTCCGGCGGATCCGGCCAGACGGGGCCCGCGACAACCGCGAATTCAAAATTTTCGACATCCACCGGAATAAATTATTCCGTCCCGGGGGCCTTGAGTCTTTCGTTCTCGCAATTTGCAGGCACGGTGACATCGTCCTTTGTGCAAGTCACAACGAGCAGCATCGCGGCCGGAACAAGCACCCAAGCGGTATTCGGATCAAATCTGGCCGCAAGCGACACGCTGGTCGTTGCCGCGCGATGGACCGGCAATCAAGGCGCAACGATTCTCGCGAGCGACGTGCAGGGAAATCATTTCAATTCGATCACCGGAGTTTTGGATGATGCCGATGGCACAACCGGCGTGGAATTATGGTATGCGACGGGCACGACTGCGGGAGCCGATGGGGTGCGCATCCGCTCGAACGTGAGCCAGCAGATCTCGGTACAGGCTTTTGAATATAAAAATATGCAGAACTCCACGCTCGACGCCTGGGCGTGGAATACGTCGAGCACCGGCACCGCGCTCGATTCCGGGGCGACGACGACATCGTACTCGAATGATTTGGTGTTCGGTTTTGGAATGACCGGCGCGACAACGCTTTTGCCCGGATCGGGATTTACCGCGCGCGCGATCAACGGCCCAACGCTTTCAGAAGATGAGATTGTCTCGACCGCGGGAAGCTACGATACGACGATGACCCAGGATTCGGCCAATAATTGGCTCATGGTCCAGGCGGATTTTCCGCTTGCCGGCGCCGCGGCGAGCTCGCCGAATATCAGCTCAAGCACATCCCAGCACTGGGCATGGAACGACACGATCGGCTGGATTGATTTCTACGGGACAAATTCCGTGATTGTGAACGGCAGCGGCTTGCAGGGATATGCGAGTTCCTCGGCCGGAGATATTTCGATTGACTGCCACACGACGCGCAATGGCAACATCTGCAATGGCACGAATAATTACCAGGTGAAGAACGACGGCTTCGGCGACCTCGGCGGTTGGGCGTGGAACGACCAGTATGGATGGATATCGTTTTTCTGGGGCAATGCTTCGGCGAGCTCGACCGCGACGACGACGGCAACGTGCCAGAGCTATGGAAATTATTGCGGCGTCTACATCGACAACAACGGCGTGTTCCATGGATACGCGTGGAACGACACGATCGGCTGGATCAGTTTCAATAACTGCGACGTGGTGAGCGGCTGCAGAGGTTCTTCATATGACGTGGTGACGTCGTGGATACCGGCCACCGCGTACGGCTCGCTTGATTCGACGATTTATGATACGGGCGTTGCGGCGGGAACCCAACTCAATTCGGTGCTGTGGCAGGGGAACCTTCCCGCGGGCGCGAGCGTGGGATTCCAATTCGCCGTGAGCAATGCTTCGAGCGGTCCGTGGAACTACGAGGGGCCAAGCGGGGATGGGACCACGTGGTACACGGTGAATCCGGGCGTATCGCGAAGCGTGGATTATTCGCTCTTTAACGGATTCCGGTATTTCCGCTATCGCATGGGAATGTGGCAAGGACTTGGCAACGGCGCGTCGTCGTCGCCCACGATCGGCAGGATCAATATCAATTGGAGTCCGTGACGAGAAAGCGTGTGATAGAATGATTATGTGAATAAAGGACAGGCTTTTCTCGTCCTCATGCTTTTCATTGGGGGACTGATTCTTACGACGGGCATCGCGCTCGCGTACATTACGATCTCATCCGTGAATGCCGGCTACGGGTTCCAAGCTTCCGAACGCGCGGAAGCTGCGGCGGTTGCGGGCGCCGAAGATGCGCTCGTGCAGCTCGACCGGAACGCCGCGTTCGCTTACGCATCGCCGGGCTACTCGTTTTCAGTCGGTTCAAGCACGGCGACTGTCATCGTCCAGCAGAATACGCCGTCGGCGGGCCTCGTCACCGTGAACTCCACGGGCGTCGTTTCGGGGCGGACCCGGACCGTGAAAGTCGTCGTGTCGGACAATCCGACGACCGCCCAAATATCGCTTATTTCATGGCAGGATATCCAATAAAGCAAAAAATTCTTTCCTGGCTCCGGGTGCAGTCCATCGGCGGCGGCCTTGAGATCACCGACCAGGTGATTCGATTGGCTCTCGTGGACGGCATGACGATCCACACGCTTTCCGTGCGGCTGGATCCCGGTATTTTGAAAAATGGGACCGTTGCGGACCCGGGAGGATTTCGCACGGCGCTCCGCGCGCTCCGGAAAAGCGTGAGCGAGATCAAGCATTCGAGCCGCCGCCTCAGTGTTTCTGTCGTGTTGAGCGCCGTGAACGTCTATAGCCAGGTTTTCAGTTTGCCCATCATCGAAGGATCGGACTTTGAAAAGGCAGTCGCCCTCAACGTGCAGATGCTTTCCCCGATGGATATAAACCAAGTCTATTCGGGATGGGAGCGCCTTGGCCGGGATGATAAAACCCTGCGTATCGAAATGCTCGCCGCTTTCGTGGACTGCAAGACGGTGGACGGCATCGCTGCCGCGCTATTCGATTCAGGGTTCATCGCAACATCCGTCGAGTCGCGGGCGCTCTCGCTTGCGCGGCTCATCCGGAAGCAAGGCCAGGGAATCGATCTCGGACGATCCTATCTTATGATTTCCGTTGGCGTTGCGGGATTGCAGTTCCTCGTGATCCGCCACGGCAATCTTTATTTTGATTATGGCAGCTCGTGGGCAACCGTGATGGACGAACGGGGAGACATAACCGTCGAACGCTTCACAGAGACCCTGCTCGGCGATTTTCGCCAGGTTTCCAATTTTTACAGCCAGCATTGGGGTGAGCCGCTTGCGGGGATCATCCTCGATACGGCGGCGTTTCAAGACGCAGCGACGAATGCATTGAAATCGATTTCCTCGGTTCCGATCGTCCCGCTGGTCCTTGGCGGCGTCTCCGGGCTTCCGTCAGAATGGTTCCCGGCGCTCGGGACGAGTTTGCGGGGCGGCGATGGGCGCGATAAGGACATCAATCTTTTGGGCGGCGGCGCTCAGGAGATCTATCGCGAGGAGAAGATCCTGAACTTTCTTGGATTTTGGCGCGCCGTTGTCCCCATCGCCTTTGCCTTGCTTCTCATTGCATTCACGCTTGCCGACAGTTTCCTCATGAATACCAAAGCTTCCATCGACGCCGAGGCGACGCTCAAAATTTCAAACTCCCAGCTTTCGCGGGTAAATCAGCTTGAGGCCTCGGCGACGGCATTCAATGCGGCGGTTGCCAACGTGATAAGCATCGAGTCGGGCATCCGGCCGAAATATCTTGCCGTGGACGATCTCCTCGGGCTCGCTTCGAGTACGAATGTGACGATCACCCACATGTCGCTTACCGGACAGAACCAAATGGCGCTCGCGGGGCAGGCGCTTGATGAAAATTCCATTTTGGCGCTCAAGGACGCCATCCAAAAAGACCCGCGGTTTGGCGCGGTTAATCTCCCCATTACGAACATACAGCAAACGGAATCGGGCTATAGTTTTTCGATGACGTTCCCGTTGTCTTCACAGGCCTTTCAGCCGTAAGTCGGACGCGATCGAGCCAAAAACTTTTGAAAATATCCCGTCCGTTTCCGCCGGAATCGATTGCAATACAAAGTCGCCTGCTTTTTTGCGCGTGACTTCGTTCGGGTTGCGGATGCCGATGCGCACCCGGGAAAAATCTTCCGTGCCGATGTGATCGATGATGGATTGGACGCCGTTGTGGCCGGCAGAGCTGCCGCCCTTTACTATTTTATATTCGCCAACGGGAAGGTCGCTCTCATCGTGGAGGACAAAGAGATCGGCGGGATTTGCGCCGAATGAACGCAAGGCTTCGCGGACGGCGATGCCGGATTCATTCATAAAAACGAGCGGACGCACAAAAATGGCGTCGTCGATTCTTGCGTACTCAAAATGACCGCCGTGTTTGCGGAACGAGGCCTCGGCGCCGGGATTTTCCTCGCGCGCCGCTTGGAAGATGCGCTCGAGCGCCATCATGCCGACGTTGTGGAACGTACGCTCGTATTCGCGGCCGGGATTGCCGAGGCCGACGACCATAAGCTTTGCCATTTGCTTATTATATTCCATCCCTTATATAATGAGTACCATATTGCACGTATACAAGGGGATGAGAAAATTCTTTGCATCACTTCTCGAAGTTCTTGAAATCGCGGTCATTGCGGTGGTCGCGGTTTTCGTTGTCCGGACCTATCTCGTCCAGCCGTTCCTCGTTTCCGGAACCAGCATGGTGCCGACGTTTGCAAGCGGCGATTACGTGCTCACCGACGAACTCACATTCCACTTCCGCACGCCCGAGCGAGGCGAAGTGGTCGTGTTCCACGACCCCGAAGATTGGTCGACGTATTTCATCAAGCGCGTCATCGGCCTTCCGGGCGAGCATGTCGTGATCAAAAACAGCGAAGTCACTATCTACAATCAGCACGACCCCAACGGTTTCACGCTCGATGAAAAATATTTGCCGAGCGGCCTCGTCACCTCGGGAAACATCGACGTGACATTATCGTCGAGCTCGTACTTCATGCTTGGCGATAACCGTCCGTTCAGCTATGATTCTCGCAGCTGGGGACCGTTGCCGGCAAAGAATATCGTCGGCCTCGTGCGGTTCCGCCTCTGGCCGGTGAATGAGCTGCAGGCATTCGCAGCGCCGAATTATTAAGAGAACCATGCCATCAACTATGGAAAAAATAAACGAGAAAAAAGAAGAAGTTCGTACATTCCAATCGGTCAAAGGGATGCACGACGTTCTTCCGGCTGACCAGCCGTATTGGGACAAGATCACGGACGTCGTGAACGATCTCGGCCGCTCCTACGGGTTCGGCAAGATTGAGACGCCGGTTTTGGAATTTGCGGATCTCTACAACAAGACTTCGGGCGAGGGGAGCGACGTCGTCCAAAAGGAAATGTATACGCTCAAAACCAAGGGCGGCGACTTTTTGGCGCTCCGTCCGGAATACACGCCGGGCGTCGCGCGGGCGTATATGGAAAACGGTTTGTCGCGCCTCGGCCAGCCGCAGAAGCTCTACGCGATGGGGCCGGTCTTCCGGCACGAGCGTCCCCAGCTCGGCCGCTTGCGAGAGTTTACGCAGATCGACTTTGAGACGCTGGGCGGCGTGAACGATCCGATTTATGACGCGGAAATCATTTCTATCTTCTGGGATCTTCTTGCCGAGCTCAAGATAAAAAATTCCATCCTGAAAGTGAACTCCATCGGCTGCCGCGTGTGCCGCCCGATCTACAAGAAGCAGCTTGTAAATTATTACAAGAACCACGAGAAGGAGCTTTGCGCCGATTGCGTCGAGCGTTTGCAGACGAATCCATTGCGCCTTCTCGATTGCAAAGAAGAGGGCTGCATAAAGCTCCGCGAAAAAGCGCCGAACTTCCTCGATAAGCTTTGCGTGACCTGTAGCGGCCACTTCAAGGAAGTTCTCGAATACCTCGACGAAGTCACTATCCCATACGAGCTCGACAACCGCCTGGTGCGCGGCCTCGATTACTACAGCCGCACCGTATTCGAAATCTATGCGGAAGGGAAGGAGGGCGACGTCGGCGCCATCGTTGCCGGCGGCCGCTATGACTATCTCATGGAAATGATCGGCGGATCGCTCACGCCGGCCGTGGGCGCCGCAAGCGGAGCGGAGCGCCTCATTGCCGTGCTCAAGGGAAGGGAAATTGCGGTGACTCCAAAGAGCAGTAAGCGCGTGTTCCTCGCGCACGCCGGCGACCTCGCCAAGAAAAAAGCATTCGCGCTCTTGAAGGAACTCCGCTCGCGCGGCATCATCGTTTCCGAAGCGCTCGCCCGCGAATCGCTCTCGGCCCAGCTCAAGGTTGCCGACAAAGAGGGCATTTCGATTGCGTTGATCCTCGGCCAGAAAGAGATCTACGAGAAGAGCGTGATCCTCCGCGATTTGCGCACGGGGACGCAGGAGGCAATTCTGGTTGAGAAGCTGGCGGAGGAGATTAAAAAACGGTTAAAATAACCTCACGCATTTTCTTGCTGGGATGGCGCTTTGGAGGTGCGATGTCGCGCCCTGCTGGGCGCGCATCTCCCTCTCGCCCAGCCCGTAAGAAACTTACGGCTGGGCTCCGAGAGCCCTCCAAATCTCCATCCCAGCAAGAAAATGCAAATAATTATATAATCGTTTTATGAAATCAAATCCTGACTGTCTCTTTTGCAAAATTGTTGCGAAGCAGATTCCGGCACAGACGATCTATGAAGACGACCACGTCCTCGCGTTTTTGGATATCCATCCGCGCACGACGGGGCACACGATGGTGATCCCGAAGTACCATGCGCCGCGCATCATTGAGCTCCCGAACGAGGAGGTCGGGCCTCTCTTTTTGGCGGTGAAACATACGGCGGAACTCCTCAATGACAAACTCCAGTGCGACGGCGCAACGATCGGCATGAATCAAGGGCGGGCGAGCGGCCAGGAAGTGGATCATCTCCACGTGCACGTGATGCCGCGCTGGCACAACGACAAAGGCGGTTCAATCCAGAGTGTTGTTAACAATCCGCCGAAAGAATCGGTGGACGAGATTCGCAAAAAACTCCTGGGTTAAAGCGATTGACGAATGCATTTTTTCTGATATACTTACCGAATGGCAATTGAAGCACGAAAAAAGGACGGGGAGTCACCGAACTCGCTTTTGTATGCCTTCACCCGCAAGGTGAAGCGCAGCGGCATCCTCAAGGAGGTGCGCCATCGCAAGTTCCGCGACCGTCCCGTGAGCCGCCTCAAGCGGCGCGTTTCGGCGATCCACCGCGAAGCAAAGCGCGTGGAAATCGAACGACAGAAGAAGCTCGGACTCATCTAGGTCCGGCTTTTTCTTTTGTGGTATCATACGAAAGTAATGTCCCTTTTCCAGCAACTCAATGACGACGTGAAGGCGGCAATGAAATCCGGCGACAAAACCAAGCTGGAAGTTTTGCGTTTCTCGCTTGCGAGCTTGAATAGCGCCCAGAAAGAGAAAGCCCTCAAGGAGCCGGGCGCCACGCTTACCGACGACGAAGTGATCGCAAATCTCCAAAAGGAGGCCAAGCGCCGCAAGGAAGCAATCGAACTCTTCAAGCAGGGGAACCGCAACGA
>DATKNI010000005.1:0-45622 GCA_035541415.1 Minisyncoccota bacterium
CAGCAGTCAATCGAACTCGTGGTGTTCAATAGCGTCCTCGAAAAAACCCAGGCGGTGTGGGCCGACAACGCGGTTGTGGTTGCCGAAGGCAAAATTTCCCGCCGCGACGGCGAGCTCAAAATGATTTGCGAGAAAGCAAAGCGATTGGAAGAAGGGCCAACGAGCGCTGCGACGACGGCATAAAAGCCCCTCGCGGGGCTTTTTTAATCCCGTTTCGGCCGCATCAACGGGAAGAACACGGTCTCGCGCACGGGACGATCCATTAAAACCGCGAACATGCGCTCCGACATGCCGAACCCTGCCGTGGGCGGCATGCCGTATTCAAGCGCTTTCAAAAAGTCCTCGTCGAGATTCATGGCTTCCTTGTCCCCTCGCTCGCGCATCTGCATCTGCGCTTCAAACCGGGCGCGCTGGTCGTGCGGATCATTCAACTCGGAATAGCCGTTGCCAAGTTCGCTTCCGGCGGCAACGATCTGGAAGCGTTCCGCAATTTCCGGATTATCCGCGGTCGCCTTGGAAAGCGGCGAAACGATGATCGGATGCCCCACGAGGAAACACGGATCGATGAGCTTGGGCCGCACGGTCTTTTTGTATATCAAATCGATGAGGCGGCCCTTGGACATCGCCTTGTCTGCGGCGAGCGCAAGGTCTTTTGCCTTGGCGAGGAGCTCCTCGTGCGACGCCCTCACCGGATCAAGCCCCGTTTCCTTTTTGAACATTTTTATGTAATCGACTTCGGGCCACGGCTTTTCCCAATCGATGTGGAATCCGAGGGATGCAGTCCGCAAGCTGCCCATCGTCTTTTGAATGATGAACTTGAAAAGCTTTTCCGTGAGCTTCATCATGTCGCGGCAGCTGTGGTATGCCCAATAACATTCCATGAAGGTGAAGTCCTGCAGGTGTTCGCGGTCGATGCCTTCGTTGCGGAACACGCGGCCGATCTCAAAAATCTTTTCGAATCCTCCGGTGACGAGCTTCTTGAGCTGGAGCTCGAGCGAAATGCGGAGATAAAATTCGGCGTCGAGCGCGTTGTGATGCGTCTTGAAAGGCTCGGCCTCGGCGCCGCCGGCAAGCGGCTCGAGGACGCTCGTCTCGACTTCCAAAAATCCTTCATTCTCCAAAAACTCGCGGACGCTCGACCAGAATATGGCCTTCTTGAGAAAGAGGTCTTTGAGTTCGGGATGCACGATGAGGTCGAGGTACCGTTCGCGGAGGCGGGTTTCGATGTCTTCGAGCCCTTCCCATTTGTCGGGCAAGGGATAGAGCGCCTTGGCTGCCATCTGCACATGATGCACCTCAAGGCTCCGTTCGCCGCGCTTGGTGATGAAGAGCGGCCCGGTGACGGAAATGAAATCGCCAAGATCGATCACGGAGCGCCAGAATTCGAGATCCTTCAAATCCCCTTCTTTGAAGACAACCTGGATCTTCCCTTTGCCGTCTTCCAAATCCGCAAACATGATCTTGCCCTGGTCGCGCAAGCTGCGCACGCGCCCCACGAGCGAGATGCTTTCCGCACTCTTCTGGAGCTCGTCGAAATGGTTGAGGGCGTGCTCAATCGAAAAACTCCGATTCACCTTGGCCGGATATGGGTCGATGCCGGCGTGTCTTAGCTTTTCAAGCTTCTTGCGGCGTTCGGCGAGGATGTCTTCGAGCATAGGCTATGAATAATTGGCGGGCACGCTTCCAAATTTCGATTTCGCAATAATCACATGATCGAGAACGCTGATTCCCATAATTTTTCCGGCGTTCACAATCTGTTCGGTAATGGCAACATCAGCATCGCTTGCTTTTGCAATCCCCGATGGATGATTGTGAGCCAAGATCACCGCAGATGCAGAATATTCAAGAGCCGGGCGAAACACTTCCCGAGGATGGACAATGTTCGACGTCAGACTGCCGATCGAGATCACTTCGTCGTGGACGAGCCGATAATGATTATCAAGATAGAGCCCTCGCAGATGTTCCTTGGGAAGATCGCGCATATCTTTCAGGTACTCGTAAACTTGGCTTGCCGTTCGGATGGTCACCGGCTTTCGTCCTTCGGGATGTTTGAAGAAACGACGACCGAGCTCAAAACAGGCAACGAGCTGGCACGCCTTGCCGAGCGGAATGCCGAGTATCTCCTGAATTTTTTTAGGATCTTTTTGGGAGATGACGATATTTTCTCCGTATTCTTTCGATAAGCGCCGAGCCATCGTGAGCACCTCTTCTTTCTTGGTCCCCACATTCAAAACAATGGCAACAAGCTCCGCGACCGATAAAGCTTGCGATCCGTATTTCACTAATTTCTCACGGGGTTTCTCATCCGATGGCAAATCGCGCAGTTTTAATACATATTTCTTATCCTCATCGAGCACGAGTTCACCGGGGGTTTGGCGATATAATTGTCCCATACGCTGAAGGGTTATCATTTTTATAGTATACCAGATGCGACGTCATCCGGTTCATGCACCAAGGGCAGAACGATCGTGAATGTTGATCCCTCTCCGAGAGCACTTTGAGCCGCAATCGTGCCCCCGTGCCGCTCCACGATTTCCCTGCATATGTTGAGTCCGAGCCCCGTCCCAGAAGCGCGATCCCCGGGAATCCGGTAGAAGCGTTCGAAAATGTGGGCGATATTTTCCGGCGATATCCCGGAGCCGGTATCGCGCACCTTGATCACGGCGATACTCCCGAATTTTGCCGCCGTAAGGAAAATTTTTCCTTTACTTTCCGTGTGTTTTAACGCATTACTAATGAGATTCAAGATCACTTCTTTCAATTTGCGCCGATCGCCGGTTACGAGAACGCTTTCAGCCAAGCACGACATTTCAATGTTTTTCGTTTCAGCGAGAACAACGCAATCATTGTACGTTTCGTCAAGCAGCGCACCAATATCAAGACGATTTTTCTCAAACGCGTTCTTTGAGAAATTCAAACGGGCTATCTCAAGGAAGTTTGAAACGAGGTGGCGCATCCCATCGAGAACTTCGCGCATAGACCGCATCAAGCGCCGCGCCTCGGCGGCGGGCTGTTTCCCGGCAAGTTCCAAATTTCCGTCAAGAATTGCAATCGGCGTCTGCAGCTGATGGGAAATATCGGTGATAAACTGTTCCTGGGTCCGATACATTTCTTTTATTTCCCGCGTCCGCTCCAAGACCGTCTCCTCAAGTTTTTCATTGTGCTGCCGAATTGATTCATACAGGCGCGCATTTTCAATCGCGATGCCAGCTTGGTGAGAAATTACCGACAGCAAGTCGATGTCCTTTGGCCGCAGAATGCCATCGGACATTTTGTTGCCAATAAAAAGCGTACCAACGACGGCGCCTTGAGCAAGCAACGGAATCGCCGCAGCCATTCGGCTATGCTTGGCAGCGATATAGAGCGGATCATCGCGGTAACGTTCCTCCTGTAAGGCCGCGATTTGCATGATCACGATCGTATGCGCCGCGGCATGCGCAAGGATGCTTGGATCGAATGCCTTGATTGACGTGTCGTGAATAAACACCGTCGGCGCTTGGGTGCGTTCCCGATGGTGGATAACGAAAACCACCGTCGACGGCTTGATGGTTCGCGCAAGAAACCCATCAAGGCCCTTCAATACCGCCTCAAGTTCGATGGTGGAATTGAGGATCGGTCCCAAGTCATGTATGGCAACCGCGTAATCATAATCCGCTCTGAAAAATATCGCGTCGGTAATTTTCTCAAAAAAATTCTTCAATTGAAAGAATACCAATGCTCCGATAATCGACGCCGCGATGTCAACAACCTCATCATTGCGATAGAAAAATTTTTCCACGACAAACTCGAAACTGAAGAAAATAATAGCGACGGCGGCAAGCGCGGAAAAATAAGCGATGCCTCGCTTGATGACGACCTGTATGTCAAGAAGTTCAAATCGAATAATGGCATACGCCGTGCATGAGACAAAAAAGATTGAGCATAATGGGCCTACAAGATTGAACGTCGAGTTTCCGAAAGCTGGCAGTACCACGTTGCAAATGACTGCTCCGCAAAGAAATAATGAAGCGCCCAGGAGGAAGTATCGCACCTGCACGTTCCGAATGCCTTCGCTTTTTCGAAATGTCCCTGCAAGATTGCGAAGGCTGAGTGCAACATATCCCACCATAACAATCGTGAAACCAAGAAAAAGCGGCCCGTGCTTTGCCACAAGATACCCTTTTGCATTGAATGCGGCGCCGGCAAGGATCCAGTGCGAAGCCGTGAGCGGGACCAAGATAATCCACGGCAACCAATATGCGAACGAGAGCGATGGCCTCCGGCCATCGGGGAACGTGTTGCCGAAAACCATAAAACCAATGACGGTAAGCTCTCCGCCCCAGAATGCTATAACAGCAAACGGAAACGATCCGGTTATGATGAGCGCCACCATGGAAAGCATCCAGGCGGCAATGCCAAACGTTATAACAAAAAATGCCCAATGCATAAAACTTTTTGGATTCGTCCGCACGACATAGGCGCCAATGGCCAAATTCAAAGCGGCGATCACGCTTTCAATTGCCAAAAGAATAGCCATTATCGTGACTTAAAAATTTCGACCAAGCGGAGACGGACTGCGATCCATCTCCGCACCAATTTCATTTTTTGAGAATTGCATAGAGATCATCGAGGGAGGCCAAGGCCAACAAGGGAGGCGGCGGATTGTAGTATGGCAGTATGGCTGAAGGAACTTTCTCCCGCCTCAAAATTCCCGTAAGAATGATCGGAGAAAATCCCCAGCGTCGGAACCGCCGGGCCACTTGTGGCTTGATTTCGCTGAGAGCCCACCGATATCCACGCACCATGGAATATCGCGCAGCTTCGCTCATGAGAATTTTTGCGACATGAGGTTTCGTTCCAACCCATCGACCAATCTGGATTATGTCGAATGGGCCGGGACGTGCTCCGCCAGGAAATGACCGATGATCAACGGCGTACATCGTTTCGATCGGCAATGTGCCATCGATCGGGTGACTGAGAGCTACTGTTCCCACCAGCTTGCCAGCAACCCTTCCGGTTATGACACACTCGGGCAATGGATACGCCTTGCAACCATAGGCGCGCTCCATAGCATTATGGACAAAATTCTCTACTTCGTTTCGGGCACATTCCTGCATAAAAACAACTTCCATACTCTTTCTCCTGAAAACAAGATGACAACGTGCTGAGAAGAGTATGGCCGTTGGCCCATTAAAACAATATAAAATTAGTGTTAAAGAATTCTTAAAATCGATTTTGCTGCCCTACCCTATCACCCCGCCTCCCAACATCTCCCCATCCTTTGAATAGAACACGGCTGACTGGCCTTCGGCAACGAATTTCTGAGGCTTTTCGAAGCGCAAAGCATAGGAACCGTCGTCCGAGCGCGTCAAAACTGCCGGCGTGAGCGGCTGGCGATAGCGGACGCGGGCCATGACGGGAACGCCCTGAGCCTGAGCCTGAGTCTGAGTCTCGGCGTGAGCGTTAGCGCTCGCCTCGTTCAAGATCGCAAAATCCGACCCAACGAAATTCACCTGGGTGAGCCGGACGGCATCCCGATACAAAGCGTCATTCTCATCCCCTTCGGCAAGCACAACTGTATTCGATGTCGTATCCTTGGATGCAACATAAAACGGTTTGCGCTCGCGCGCGCCAGACTTGGGAAATTTGAAATCGGCGTTGATGTGGCGCTGGCCGATCGTATAGAACTCGGCGCCATAGTGCTCGCCCACCGCTTCGCCTGCGGTCGTGACGAGCGCTCCCCGCTTCTCGGGAATATATTGCTTGAGGAAATCGGCGATGCTCACATCACCCAAAAAGCAGATCCCCTGCGAGTCTTTCTTTTCGGCCGTCGCGAGGCCGGCTTTGCGGGCTATCTCGCGCACCTCTGGCTTTTTATAGTCGCCAATCGGGAAAATGCAGTGCTGTAATTGCTCTTGCGTGAGCGTCCACAAAAAATATGACTGGTCTTTGCTGGCATCGTCTGCGGCAAAAAGGGCAAAGGTTTGCGGGGCGCTCTCGGCGCCCGGCGCGGGCGCGATCTGCGCGACGTCGGCGAGGCATGACGTGGCGGCGGGCGCCAGCGCAGCCGCGGCGACATCCCTCTTTTGTGATGGTTCTGCTTTTGCGACCTTGAACAGCCGCACATAGTGCCCGGTTGCCACAAAATCCGCTCCGGCTTCCAAAGCTTTTTCCAAAAACAAGCCGAACTTGATTTCGCGGTTGCACATCACGTCGGGATTGGGCGTCACGCCGGCGCGATAGCCGTCAACCATGTATTTCACCACGCGGTCTTTATATTCCTGTTCAAAATCCCACACGTAGAACGGGATGCCGATTTGCCCGGCCACGCGGCGCGCGTCTTCGGCATCGCGCTCGGCGCAGCCATCGATGTTGTAGCAGCGCATAAAAACACCCACGACATCATAGTCGCGGTTTTTGAGGAGCCATGCGGTGACGGAACTGTCCACGCCGCCCGACATGCCCACGAAAACGGTTTTCTTGCGATTACTTGCCATAAACTCCCTTTCAACCTGCGTTTCTCCCGCAGATTTTTCCCTACACCCGCTCCACGTATTCGCCGGTTTGCGTGTTGATGCGGATCACTTCGCCTTCATTTACAAAAAGCGGAACGTTGATCTTGGCGCCCCCCTCGATCGTCACCTGCTTGGTGCCGCCCTGGGCTGTGTTGCCCTTGATGCTCGGGGGTGCTTCGGTGACTTTGAATTCCATCTTGATCGGGATTTCAACTTTGATGACTTTTTCGTTGAAGCTCATCGTCTGCACTTTGGTGTTCGGTTTGAGGAACTTGCCCTGCTCGCCCACGATCTCCTCTTTGAGCGAAAAGCGGTTCTTGGGATTGCCTTCCTCATGGAACCAATATTCGCCGCGGCTCGCATAGATGAACAAGGCGTTCGTCTTTACGATCTCCGCCTCTTCAAAATTGTCGCTCGCTTGGAAGTTGCGGTCCAAAAGCTTGCCCGTGATGAGGTTGCGGATTTTGGTCTGCACGACGGCTTTGCGCTGTTGCATGCGGAGAAAGTGCGTATCAACGACTTCGTACGGCATGCCGTCCATAATGAAGAGGACGCCCTTGGTCAAATCGGTATAGGAAAGCATAACAGTTATAGATTTTAGCAGAAAAAAACGGGTTGGCAAGTGTTCGCATCGCAGCTACAAAAAGCGGCTTCAACGAGAAGCCGCTTTGTCACGCATACTAAACCTATACAACAACCTCGTTGACTGGTTCCATTGGAACGATTGGTTTGTGCTGCAAAGAGTTTTCGGGAACAAGCTCCCCGTCTCTTTGGACCGCTTCCCGCATCTCAGCAACGTCATGGTCTCTCGTGTGAGGCAATCCTAAATGCAAGATGAATCGCCCCAAGGGAGTAGCGAGCGCAGCAAAAAACGTAACAGCCATGTCGATACCGAAAATGACATGTCCGGCATCTTTCCAGATCTTCGCAAGTGAGAGAACCGTGCCATCGCTGAATCGATAAAAAACACGGTCTTTCCATCGCCGTCCACGATGAGCACCAATGACGTCGTGGATGTTTCTCATCATCCGAACCGCATAGTTGCGTTTGCATTGAGGCATAAAAAGGATGTTGCTCCTTTTTGCGACTCGAATTTCATGGACAAAGGCTTCGAACGATTCGGCGTTGGTGAGATTCAAGATACTGTTGGGCTCCAAACCATGACGATCTCCTCCGGAAACCACGGGGTACCCGTATTCCCGAGCAAGGTGACCGACGCGGACATTGCTCCCCCATCGTTGCATGCCGTTCAGTTCGAGGGCATGGATGAGAGGTCCGCAGAATGACAAGAATTCCAGAAGGGTGGCTTCGTGCATCCTGCGCCCGATATGCCCTTCGTCGGAAAACGGATGGTTGAGGACCACGAGAACTCCCTTGCAAGAAGAAAGTACCTCGAGCAAGAATCTGAGTTTTTTCCGGGACGGGCGTTGCGTATACGCAGACAGCGCCTTGTGCCATTCTACGGCGCGATCCGCCGGGAGGTTATGGATCCCAAGATGGAATTTCGCCGGAGACGGTCCGTCCCCAAAGGGAACAGTCCATTCTTCGGAAATCGGCACGTCGAGCAATGGAATTCCCACGCAAAGCTTACGGCATGCCGAAACTTGGTCGTGGTCGGTGATGGAGACGTATGCACGTCCCACTCCCATGGCGCTGATCTGTTTTTGTTCAGAGTCATAGACCTCCCGCGGAGACAACGGTGGACGCCACCATGCGCTGGAGTAATTGACATCTTCGTTGCGGTTCTTGCGATGGCGGCTTTCAATAGCCTGGAGCAACACTCTTCCCAATTTGCAACATCGCATGAGCGGAGGAAAAAAAATCATTTTTTCCTGCGAATGGTTCGTGTGGGCGTGGAGCGAAACTGCCGCGCGATACCTGCGTGCGGCGTCACGCTCCTTCCAAAGAAACGTCGTAGTCAATCGCATAACACTCCTCCTTTGATCTACTCGATTTTTGGCACAGTAACAGTGGCATCCGCCTCGAAAATCAGTGTCAGCACCCCCAAGGGACTGTATTCAATCCTAAGAGGCAGCTGGGGAGATTGTTCGTCGTACCATACCTTGAACTTCGACCTCCCTTTTACGTTGCGGATAGCCCCATCAAGTCGCCGTATCGAACCGGGATTCTTTGCGAGTGAAAGCTTTACAAAACGCTGCGCCATATCTGGATCGTCTTTTTTAGCTGCGGCGAGCGTCTGGTTTGATCCTTCCCATGCAATATTCGATTGACATGTCGTGGCTTGCGCATCAGCCATGCATCGAGATATCGCCGAAAGAAGCGTTGGGGCGGGGTCGCCGTGGTGCGCTTCCGATTGCTGTACTTGGGCACTCTCCGCAATCGCTTCACGCGCGGCGGCGAGAGGTTTGGAAAGCTCGATCCAAGAAAACGACTGGCTCGTTACTTTCATTTTTGTCCACTGGATGCGAGAAGCATCGCTCTTGCCTTGGAGAATGCTGTAGGGAACAAATCCAGCCGAGATTCCTCGAAGCGCTTTTCGTGCGTCCCCTTCATCGTGTTCGTTGGATGTCGTCATGAACCCAAAATAGCGATCACCGGTTTTTGACGTATTCACCTCGACATACCCAAACCGGTTTATCTTGTGAGCTTTCTCGGGAAATGATCCGGCGCCAAATTGCAGACGCCCATCTCGGACTGCGGCATACGCACTGCCGACGCCCTCAAAGGTGTGGCTGATAATGCGCAACACGGAAATCTTTGCATCGACGCGATAGGTGCTTGCCGTTCTCGCAGTTTGTCCGTGAGTAAGATTCGTCATGAACATTACAACAAGGCAAAGTGCCGGAACGCAGTTGCGAGCCGTTGAAAACTTCCAAAGCATTTTTCCTGCGGCATAGATTGAACCTGCCCGCAAGATGAAAGCAGTGACCGTCGTTGCTCCGACGGTGTACAGGGCCGACATGATCGTACTTCTCACGGGATGCGGTGTTCGCGTTGCGTGATGGAGGGAGAATTCCATCGTATGAAAGGCAACGATGCAGGCCGAGGCTGACAGCGCAACCACCCAAAGGCGATATCGCCGGACGAACCAGCGAAGGGCAAAGACGTAGACGCCCGTGAGAGGCAACCACAACAAAAACTCGATTGCGGAAGCGAGAGTTGCAGCTGGCAGGCCGGCTTTTAGGTTGCTTCCAAGATAGATTCCGGCGCGGATGAACGATCCGAGCAGGGCGTAGAGAAGAATCTGTCCATTCGCTTCTTTTCGAAACATCCGTTCCTCCAGAACGATACTACGGTTGTTGGTATTTGGTTTTTAAAAACACAACTGCCATAACCATAACAATATGTTTGCAACATGCCAAGCCCGTGGTATAGTGCGGGCAGTTCGCTATAGAAGTAAATATCTCGACGTAGCAAAGGAGCTTGCATGGATCGACCGACTGCCATTCCTCGGGTCGCCCTCTTTGCCGACACATACCACGAACTCAATGGAGCGGCACGGTGGGCCAGAGAACTTGAGAGCTATGCGCGAGTGCGCGACTATCCGTTTTTCTGTGTGCGCCCGCAATTCAAAACCGACAACGCGTCACATCCGAGAGACATCCTTGAGCTTAAACGAAGCAACCACAGCGTGCGCATCGATACCCAGATATATTTCGACCCCCGATTCCTTCGATTCCGGCCTGTTGTCGACCAAGCCATCGCCAACTTTCGCCCGGACATCGTGCACGTCATGTCGCCTGCCGGCGACATGAGCATCCTTGGCGTCATTGCGGGAGTGATCGCAAAAGTGCCAATCGCCATGTCTTGGCCAACCAACTTTCACGAGTATCTGAGCCATCGGATCGACATCTTTGCTTCGTTCATCCCCGGCTCACTGCGAAAACGCTTTTATGGAGCAATCGAGGCAGGCATTCTCGGCATTACCAACCGAAAAATGTTGTCACGAGCCAACGTAATCCTCGCACCCCAGGGAGAACTCGTCGAGATGCTCACCAAATTGAGCAAAAAACCAGTGACACTCATGTCGCGTGGCGTCGATTGCAAAGCTTTTTCCCCGGAATATCGGACTCGACCATTAAGAGACCCGAAAGAAATCCGTATCGGCTACGTTGGTCGCCTGACTCCGGAAAAGGGCCTTCGTCTCTTCGAAACCCTCGACCGGGATCTTCCCCAAAAACACAACGGCGCCGTCATCCGGTTTTGCTTCGTGGGCGAAGGCAACGAGCGAACGTTTCTCGAACCGCGCCTCGGACCGCGCGCAACCTTCACGGGCAACTTGCGGGGCCCCGATCTTTCCCGGGCCTTTGCCAATTTCGACATTTTTTGCTTCCCTTCCCGAACCGATACGTTTGGGCAAGTGGTGCAAGAAGCAGAAGCATCGGGCGTACCCCCTGTCGTGAGCGATGGCGGCGGGCCGCAGTACATCATCGAGAACGGCACCACGGGCTTTGTCGCCCATTCCAAAAAAGAATTCGCGGACCACATCCGCAAACTCATCGAAGATCAACCCCTTCGAATCGCCATGGGTCAAGCATGTCGTGCCGCAATGCTCCCGAGAACCTGGGATAACGTTTTGGGAAAGGTATACGACACCTACCGCTCAACCATTGAGGAATACAAAAAAGAACATTAAACAAATCGTACGATACTGTTCGTATGCCCCAGGGATTTTCCCTGGGGATTTTTTATAACAAAAAATCTCCGCAGGATACGGAGATCTTTTTAGAAAGCGATTGGTTAGAACTACTCGCCTTCCGGTTGCGCCGGGTGCTCGCCGCGCGGTGCGCGGGTGCTGCCTTCCGGCTCTTCGATCTTGAGATTCACGCGGGCGTTGTTTTTGACGCCTACGATCCGCAAGAGCGAACGAATGGCCTTCGCGGTGGCGCCCTGGCGACCCACCACTTGGCCCATGTCCATCGGATTCACGTGGAGTGAGAGCAAAACTCCCATCTCATCGACCTTGCGGTCAACCTTTACGTCATCCGGATGGTCCACGAGTGACTTAACTAAGTACTCAAGGAATTCCTGGTCTGCTGAAGATGAATTAGCCATTACTATAATTGCGGTAGAAAACGACCTTTCGCAATCATCACCGTGATTGTGATACTATTTTATATTATTTAGTTGATTCTGTCAAGGCTCTTGTCTCGATGCTCGGAAACGCACCTAGTATCTTACGCAGCAGGCGCGGGTTCGTTTGCGTCGGCTGCCGGTGCGGCGGGCGCAGCCGATGCGGGCGCTCCCTCGGCTTCCGCCTTGGGGGCGGCTTTCTTCATCTTGACGGCCGCCTTCTTGGCGCTCAAGACGCCTTGATCAACTAACATATTGTGGACGGTGACCGTGGGCCGGGCACCGACTTTGATCCAGTACGAAATGCGGTCTTTGTTGAGAATCGCCGTCTTGGTGTGCGGGTTGTAGGAACCCAAATCCTCCACCGGAGGGGCAGCCATCTTGGAACGCTTTTCGGCAACAACAAACCGATAGCTCGGCTGGTGTTTCTTTCCGATGCGCTGGAGTTTGATCGCTAACATAGGGAGAAGTGTAGCAAAAAGAAGAATGCTGTGCAAGGGGGATGAGGTTTTGCTTCTGAAGGTACGCAGTGCGCGACTGCTGTCGCGCCTGCTCAAATCTCGGCCGCCTTCGCGGCCTCCGATGGCCCTTCAAAACCAAAACCTCATCCCCCTTGCAACCCCCTTCTTTTTTTATTGCTTCTTCAATAAAATACGGGACCCCCTTTGGGATCCCGTATTTTTGAATCGGTGCGGACTATCTCGTCTCCGTGTGCTCGCGCAAACGGCCGATGAGATGGCCGGCATAATCCCTGCCGCCGAGACCGAAGGCCAAACCTCCCGCGAGGGCCAGCATGGCGATGAAGCCGGTGACGAGCGTCTGAATGATCGCGGATGCGATATTGAGCTGCTGCAATGCAGCCAAGAGGCCGAAGATCACCACCGCCCACCACGTGAGCGCGCCCAAGAACCGGGCGGCTCCCAGCTTTGCGCTCATCACCGATGCCGTCACGATGCGACGCAAGAAGCTTGCAAGGACGAGTGCGGCGAGCATGATGAGCACCGCCGGCAAAACGCCAACCCACAAGTAATTGACGACGTTCGTGAGGAACAGCGAGAACGTGTAGAGACCGAGCGTCTGGGTCACCGCAAGCAAGAACGAAAGCACGATGAACCAGTACACGAGACGACCGAGGAAGTAGGACGCGCGGAGCTTCAAACCGGCTCTTTCAAAGAACGGCTTGAGGCCGAGCTTTTCGAGGAACGGGTCGAGGCGAAGCGCCTCGAAAATCTTTTCGACGAGCGCGCCAAGGCCGGCCGCCACGATGAGGCCAATAATCATGAAGAGAATGGCCGCAATCAGGTTCGGCACGAAGTTGGCGAACTGCATCCAAAGGTTTTGGAGCGATCCCACAATCACATCAGTCCAACTTTGAACAATCATAATTGAATAAACCGAATTTCTATTGGTTTCCCGACCTTTAGAAGTCGCTTGTGGACTTTATTTAAGTATAGCAAACAGGGGTGTGGACCCAGGGAGAATCGGACTCCCGCCTCCGCAATGCGAATGCGGCCAACGTTCTCGATTTCGTTTACCTTAATGTGGACCCAGGGAGAATCGGACTCCCGCCTCCGCAATGCGAATGCGGCGTAATACCACTTTACTATGGGCCCGAACGAGGAGTGAATGTGCGTGCTCGCACGCACATTTGCGACGAGTGAGGGAACAATATGGCCCGCTTCGGGCCATATGGGCCCGAAGGTTACCAGGCCCCGCATGCTTCATGTTTGCATGTTCGATAATATCACACTTGCCATGCTTCGCAAATCTTCGCTATAATAAGTACAGCACAGAGAGCCTACATGCCTCTCCGGCATGCAGACACAACGCCCCAACGACGGCCCCAAGCCGTCACCGAAGACCGTCCAGCTATCATGGGAGAGATTGGACGGTCTTTTTTATTGCTTACTGCGCCGCAACCTTCTCCCCTGCTTCTTCCGGAGCAAGTTTGAGGGAAACAATCTTGGAACTGCCGTCTTCTGAAAGCGTGACGCCGTAGAGAATCTCGGCCGCCTCCATCGTTGCGCGGTTATGCGTCACCACGATGAATTGCGTGCGCTTCTCGAATTCGCGGAGCATCTCGCCAAAACGGCGGGCGTTGCGCTCGTCGAGCGGCGCGTCGATTTCGTCGAGGACAAGGAACGGCGGCGGACTCACCGACACCATCGCAAAAAGCGCGGCGATACCGACCAAACTGCGTTCGCCGCCGGAGAGCATGTCGAGCGACGTCGTCTTCTTGCGCGGCAGCTTCACCTCGATTTCAACGCCGCCTTCTTTTTCCATCACCATCGCCTCCTCCTCTTCTTTATCCTTCTCGGCTTTTGCGTGTTCCGCGGCGGTTTCCGGGGCGCCCTCATCCTCTTCTTCTATCTTTTCTTTTGGCTTCAGGACCTTGAGGCGCGCCGATCCCCCGCCGAACATGAGGCCGAAAAACTTGTCGAATTCGTCGTTAATTTTGGAAAGCGATTTTTCGAATTCGCTTTTGATCTTTTCCGAAAGGTCCATCATGAGCGACGTGAGGTCGTTCACCGCCTTCGTGAGGTCCTCCGATTCTTTTTGCAAAAACTGATAGCGGGTTTCCGTGTCGGTCGCTTCTTTCATGAGCGCTTCATCCACTTCGCCGATGCTCGCAAGATCACCGCGCAGCCGGAAGATCCGGCGTTCCATGTCTCCAAAATCCATGCCGTTCGCCGGCGGCAGCGGCACATCACGGAACTCTTCGGCGCGCCGGCCGGCCTGCTCGAGCTGGTGCAAAACTTCTTCGCGGCGCAAATCGACGCGCTCTTTTTGGAGTAAAAATTCGCGGTTCACTTTTTCCCATTCGTCGAGATGATTCTGCGCAACCTGCACATCGGCGACGGCTGCTTTGAAATTCTTGTAAAATTCTTCCTGCCCGACTTCGAGCGATTTTTCCTTGTCGCGCAGGGCGCCGATATTCCTTTCGAGCTCCTGGAGGTCTTCGGCCGTTTTTTCGAGGTCGCGCCGCAGGCCGTCCGGGATCGGTCCTTGCGACGCCGGCCGGTCTTCGTGCTCTTCGAGAGCAAAACGGATTTCTTCGAGCACCGTTTCGATCGCGGCTTGCACGCCAAGCGGTTCTTCGCCCAACGCCTCTTCGAGTTCCGACTTTATTTTTTGCAAAACATCAACGAGGTGTTCCGCCGATCGGTCGCCTTTCGCGCCGCCCGTCTTGCGCGCCATTTCGATCTGCGCTTCGACGCGGCCGAGGTCTTTCTGAAGGTCGCTCTTTGATTCGATGAGCTTCCTGATTTCTTCTTTAACCTTTTGGAGCTCTTTGCGCTCTTCGGGCTGGCTCGCCTCAATCGCCGCCTGGCGCGTCATTGCGGCTTTCTTTTCTTTTTCGAGATGCTCGTATTGCTTTTTGTGCTCGGCAAGTTCTTTTTCGATCGCGCCGATCTTCGCGTGAAGCTCATGAAGCTGGGACCCGAAGAATTGGCTCTCGAGCAATTTGAGCTCCTCTTCGAGGGCGCCGCGGCGCTCCCATCGGCCGGTTTGGCGCTTGAGCGAACGGAGGTGCGGCAGAATCTCCTCAATAAGCGCGGTGACTTTGTCCAGATTTATTTTCGAATTTTTTAATCTTCGCTCGGCGTCGGCTTTCTTGAGCTGGTATTCGCGAAGGCCGAGGATTTCCTCGATCATCTCGCGTCGCTCAAGCGGCGTTGAACGGATAAAGAGGTCGCTGTCGCCCTGGCCGATGATGATGAGGCCGCGGCTGCCCAAGCGCGCCTTGGCGAAAAAATCGATGAGATCGCGGAGCAGGATTTCCGATTTATTCAAATAGTATTTGCTCTGTCCGTCGCGGCGGATTTCGCGCGTCACAACGACTTCTTCGTAGTCGACCGGAAAGAATTTGTTTTTATTTTCAAAATGGAGGCTTGCGCTCGCCATGCCGACGCGCGGGCGTTTTACCGTTCCCGAAAAAATGAGGTCTTCCACTTTTGCGCCGCGGAGGTTCTTGGCGTCGCGTTCGCCGAGAAGCCAGCGGATGGCGTCGACGATATTCGACTTGCCGCTGCCGTTCGGACCGACGACGGCGACGATGCCGGCCGGAAACTCAAGGACGGTCTTCCCGGCGAATGATTTGAACCCGTTCAGTTCGAGGCGCTTCAAAAAATGAGTCATGGCTATTGGCGGGATTTCTTGAGCGCATTTTTGGCCGCTTCGGTTTCTGCCTCCTGCTTGGAGGAGCCTTCGCCTTTTGCGATAAGCTTGTCGCCGAAGAATACGCCCATCGTGAACACGCGCTTGTGCGCGGGGCCGCTCTCGCCAAGAACGTTGTAGGTCGGCGTGATCTTCATTTTTTCCTGCACGAGTTCCTGGAGCTCGCTCTTCGAATCGCGGTAGCTCTTCGTCTTCAAAACATCATCCAGATGGTTCATGACGAATTTCTTCACGAACGGCCGGACGGCATCCATATTCTGGTCGAGATAGATCGCGCCGATCAGCGCTTCCATGGCGTTCGCCAAAATAACTTCGCGCGCCTTGCCGGTGTCTTTCTTTTCGCCGCGCGACAGGAGGATGTAATCCTGGAGGCCGATCTGCTCGGCGATCTTTGCAAGGATCTGGTAATTCACGAGCGCCGCGCGCAAAACGGTGAGCTGGCCTTCGGGCCGCTCCGGAAATTTGTGGAATAATTCTTCGGAAACAATCAGTTCCAAAACGGCGTCGCCCAAATATTCCATCCGCTCGTTGTGCGGCAGGCGCCACTTGGGATATTCATTTAAATACGACCGGTGCGTGAGCGCTTCGGTCAATAAGTCTTCGTTTTTGAATGTTACGCCGATGGTTTTTGCGAGAGCTTCCCCCGCAGTCATGGCAAGATTCTTATGCATGTTCCTTTGGCTTCGCCGCAGGAGCTTCCCCGGTCTCCGCAAGCTTCTTTTCGTTCACTTCGCGATAGATGGTTCCCAAGACGCCGTTCACAAAGCGCGCGGCGTTCGGACCGCCGTAATTTTTGGCGAGTTCGATCGCTTCGTTGATGGCGACTTTCGGCGGGACTTCGTCCGGATCGGCGTAGAGCAATTCGTAGAGGCCGATGCGCAGAATGTTGCGGTCGATGATCGCAATTTTTTCGAGCGGCCATTCGGGCGCCGCTTTGCGGATGATGTTGTCGATGTCGCGGAGATGTTCGGCGACGCCGTGGAGAATGCGCCACGCAAAGTCGGGCTCATCAACGCCCGGCGCAAATTCAGCCATATTCCTTTCGAGGATCTCGGTTATATCCTTTTTCTGCTTATAAAAATCCCACTCGTATAGTGATTGGAGTACTACTGTTCTGATGAGGTGGCGGGTTGCCATGGGAAAAGAGCTAAAGGACCAAAAAACCGACGAAAGCTATTTTTTGCCGCATTGTGGGCATGCGCGGTGCGCGAGTTTGGGCGCTCCGCAGTTTTTGCAGACATACAACCGCTGCTTCTTCATAGCCAAATGCGACCGACGACGGCCGGTCTTGCCTTTGGAATGATGTTTGAGGGGTACGCCTCCCATATATCGTCATTGTACGGTTTAGCTCACAAAAGTCAACCGGTGTATGGGCGAAATGCCCATCACGGCAATGGCGTTCCGGTGGAGTTTGGTGGCATATCCCTTGTGCGCCTCAAACCCGTATCCGGGATATTTTCTGGCGAGACGCACCATGCTCCGGTCGCGGGAAACCTTGGCGATGATGGACGCGATGGCGACGGCGCGGATTTTTTCGTCTCCTTTGATGACCGTTTTTGCGTGCGGCGGCTGGATTTCTTTCCTACCAAGGTAGAGACCGCCATCGAGATACACTTTTGTTTTTGTTTTTGCTTTTGTTCTTGCTTTCGTCCCTGGCGCGGCGCGATCCGCCTCCCCGATCGCCATTGCAAGCCGCTCGTAGGCCCGCTGCGCGGCAAGATTCGCCGCCCGCGAAATATTCCGTTTTTCGATCTGGCGCGGATAGACCCACGCCAGGGCGAATTCGATATCGTTATTATTTATGAAAAAATCGAACCACGCCTCCCGCTGGGCTTTCGTGAGCTTTTTAGAATCTTTTAATGTTCCGAGGGCCCGGTTGCGGATCGGTTTTTTGACGAGCGCCGCGGCAACCACGACCGGCCCCGCAAGACATCCCCTCCCCACTTCGTCGATGCCAATCACGTTCCGCATGCCTAGAATAATCCTCCGGTCGCCTGTTGCGGCGTTATGCCCGTACCTTGCAGGATCCCGTTCAGCTGATTCACATAATTCTGGACGAGGGCATATGAGAGCCATACCGTGATGAGGGTTGAAGCGATGGTAAGAAGGATGGCGATCATGCCGATCCGCTGCGCTTTCGGATCCTCGCTTTTGAAATATTTAATGCCCGGCCACAATCCGAGCGGCGGCAAAAACACGCTCACGCCGTACATCCAAATCATGGTGAATGTTGACGTTGAAAGCGGCTTCGCGTTGAGCGACTTGCCGCAGTTCGGACAAAACGTGTAATACTTTGGTACGGCCGATCCGCACGTGGCGCACACGGTAATCAAATCTGCCGGCATCGGCTGATTCACCCCGGGCGCAATATTCGCGTTGGCGACGGGAGGCGCCGGCGGCTTGGGGGGCTGCTGCGGTTCTTGATCCATATTCATCATTCTATACCGCTTTGGAGTTGATGAAAATGCCGATTTATTTTATTATAGAGGACGACCGAAGCCCCTATAGCTCAGGTGGTAGAGCAGCTCCCTTTTAAGGAGACGGTCCCAGGTTCGAATCCTGGTGGGGGCACACGCAAAAAACACGCACGCCTTGTGCTCTTGTTAAATTTTCATTAAAATAGTTTTGCCATTTATTTTGCCCCTATAGCTCAATTGGCAGAGCAGCTCCCTCTTAAGGAGACGGTTCCAGGTTCAAGTCCTGGTGGGGGCACCAAATTTGTCTTGCTACGCTTCGATTGCCCAAGAAGTGAGAAAAGACTACTCATATCAGCGGTTCCAATTCTTCCGACGACAAAACCAGTCGGCAGAACTAATTGTTGGAACCGTCTTTGCAGTTCGGGTGGCAAAGCACTCCACGTTCCGGCGAGATCGAGAAGCGGCTCCGTAATGGCAGCGATATCCGCAACCAACTCTTCCTCGTTCGCGAGGGTGCTTAGCGGCGAGCCTTCGAGTTCATTTTGGCGCTGCGAAATAATGGCCCGATGGGGGCATCATAAGCCATTAGTCGCCGCACCTCCTTTCGCAATAGTTTGGAACTCGCAAGCGTGGCGAATCGTACCCTGACCCGGGAGTCCAATCGTACTTTCCGACTGAGGCACTGCGGAACGAGGACAAGGGACGAATACTCGTCGGTATACGGGAACCTTGCGCCATGGCCGTAAAACCAGTACTACCAGCCGATGCGCGCCAATTGGCACAGCTTAGTTTGGGTTGGATAGGAAACATAATACCAACCTAAAAAACCTCTTGTTCGGGGAAGGAAAATCGGGCATATATTACTCCACCTCTACCCGAAAGGGTAGGGGTTTCACTGCCACGTTCGCTGCTTGCAGAGGAACGCGGTAGCGCTTCTCTGGATCTGCCCGTAAGGGCGGAGGAATTCAACGTAGGAGCTGCATATGCTTCTTCTGGATTCCGTAATTCCCGAGAAGTGGTACAGGGTGTCTGAGACGGCGGATATTCTCGGCTGGTCGCATGACATGGTTGAACGCTGGATTGAAAAGGGGCTGCTTCAGGCATTTGTTATTGACTGCCGGAGCGACCTTCGTCCCAGGATCTACCGTGGCAAGCGTGTCCAGGGGTGCGAGATCATCCGATTCGTTCGAGCACACCTCACCATCTTGAAACCGAGGTCTCCTCGGTTCCGGATGATGTAAAACGAAGCGGGGGGCGCGAGCCTCCCGCTTCCAGTTCTGACAAGAAAATGGCTTCACTTTATGAAGCCATTTTGTCTACCTTGTCCTTCAAATCTTCTTTGCGCTTCCGCCAGTGCTCAACCAAGATATTTATTCCTTTTGGATCATCTGTCGTGTACGACTCTGCTTCTGCTTCGGGTGGTCGTACCGGGCGAATCGATAAATGGCCGTCCTTTGTTTCGCAGATAAAAACATCGGGTCCCCATTCCCGTTTTGCATAGTCGATGTATTGTTGAGCTATGTCTTCTGGACTCTGGTCAAAATCTATACGGTGTCTTTTGGCTTCTTCCTGATCCAGAACATCCATTTCTCTTTTGATGGACGGCATTTCCTCCTTTCTGCCGAAGATACTCATGTATTTACATTAGCAAGGTAGTATTTCTTGTCAAGAAAGGCAGGGGTTAGCTATCCAGCATGAACCGAAAACTGGACGAGCTCCTCGTAATGCTCCCGAACGACCCGGCCAACTGTGAAAGCCACCCCTTTATCAGGATGCTTGGACCACTGCCGTACATCGAGGCCTTTGCGGGAGGCGCGCAGGTTCTTTTTCGCCAAAAGCCCGACAATGATGTCGGGCTTTATTTTGGATGTTCAGCTTTCCATCCCGCGCAACACGAACCACGGATTCTCCAGCGGATTTGGTAGTTTAGGTTCCTTCGGCTTCTTCCGAAAGATCCGAGCAAACGCGTTGATCTCTCTTCCGAGTAGGTTCCAATCTCTCGCCGCTGGGGGCACATCGTTCGAAAATATGCTTACGGCGCCACATAGCCGATCATCCCCGATGAGGCGACGGTGATCGTTGAGCTCACGGTCGGAGACGAGGTCAATGACAATTTGATCGTGGTTGAATTTGATGCCGCGCCGGATACGAGCGAAAAAATAATGTCGGTTGTCGTGCCGACGGCAAGCGTGGACGAGACGATGCTCACGCTCGCCGGCAAGCGATGATAATCCTTTACGGTTCCCGACGCATAGGAGGATCCGACGAACTCGGAATAAAAGGGCGGGGTTGTTGTTGTGTTGCCGATGCGCACTCCCCAGGTGGTTCCCTGTGAACCGGCTGCGGCCTGCTGTTGGGCCTCGCTCAAATCGGCGACGAGCTCCCGCGTGACGTTGCGAAGGTCGGAATAGCGGTTGGCGCTCAAGAGCATCGGCACGGCGATGACCGTGATAAGCGCCATCACGGAAACGGTGATGATGACCTCGATGAGGGAAAAGCCCTGGCGGCGGGTGCTGGAACGCATATCTTTCAGTATAGAACATCGCCGTTCGCCCCCTTGCAACATTTCCTAAAATATGGAGTATAATACGCCTAGAACATTGAAATAGGTTCCAAGCTCCTTGATAGCCATATTTTTGAAAGGCCGTCAAATTGCAATATTAATTAAATTCTTATGAAAAAATTATTCTCGTTATTCGTTGGTATCCTTGCAATCGCGAGCTTCGGAATCCATACCGGATTAGCGCATGCGCAAACGGCTGCCACCCAGAGCCTGACCAATGCCCAACTCCAACAGGAACTCGACGTTGCAAAAGCAACGCTCGTGAATCTTGAGATGCGGGCTGGCCAGATCCCGGCTGGCGACGATTCGCTGCCAGGTGCTGCGGCCGCAACCGCGACCGTAACGCCGTCCACCGGAACCTCGATGCCTTCATCGGGCTCGAGCCTCTCCGACGCTGATCGCGCAACCATTTCGAACGCCCTTGGCTCCCTCATTGCCGCGCTCTCTTCGCTCAACGCGACGATTGCGGCAAACCCGGGTTCCGTGGCATCGCACCAGGGTGCGATCGCTTCCGTCTTGAGCGGCATGCAGAGCACGCTCGTCGCGATGAATTCAAAACTCGCGAACGGCAGCGCGCCAGCCGCAGGTTCGGGAGCATCGGCTCCGATTGCTTCCGCGCAGCCCGCTCCGAGCCAAACGCCGACTCCGAACTCCGGAAACGGCGGCCCGGTTTCTGTTTCGGTGAATACTGAACCTTCCACTGGCTCCCTCGCTCCGACAGCCGCACCGTCGGCGGGATCGAACAACCAGGCGAATGGCACCGGACAAGAAACGGCACAAGCTTCAAACGCGTGGACGTTCATCGTCGACCACTGGCCGACGATCACAATCGTCATTCTCGTAGCCCTCATCCTGCTCATCCTGTTCTGGCCGGGCGGCGAGGACGAAAAGGACGCGACCAAAGCCCCGCTCAAACCGCAGCAGCCGAATCGCCCCGTGGTAGTGCAGACCGCTTCGACTTCGACCACCACGACAACCCAGCCCGCCGCGCCAGTTGCAACGGTGGCATCGGCTCCCGTGCAGAAGATTGAGGTCCAGCAGAGCAAGGTGACCGTGATCCGCCCGCAGCAGCAGAATCCGCAGAAGCGGACCGCGTAAGCGCTTATCATCTCGCAGATATAAACAAAAAGAGCCATCGTGTAGTGGCTTTTTTTGTTTACGTGCCGGAACAAAGCTCGATGATGATCGGCGCGTGATTGAAGGTGCGATCGGCAAGATAGCCAAAGCCAAAGCTTAATAATAGTGATAGAAAGAAAATACCGCCGAGCACGAGCTCGCGTTGGCGTACCCTAATCCAGGCGACGATCTTCGCTTTCATACCCTTCCATCATACTCAGCGCAGATTAAACTTTTATTAACCGCATTCGCAAAAAATGCCTTATCCCAGATTCAAAAACTGCTCCCACTTTTCATAGAGCGAACGCGTGGCGCGCAGATCGCCGATGTTATACCGCGCAATGTCGAGGAATTTTTTCTTTTTGAACAGCGGCTGGACATCGTCCCCGCTCACGCCGCCGGACTTGGGACTTTCGATGCCGAACGCGCGCGACCACAAATGCAGGCTCCCCTTGCGCCGCGTGGCGCCATAGAAACTCAGCTGGTCATAGAGATCCACGTGGACGGCGCTGTCGCCGCGAGCCTGCCAGGGATAGCGCGCTTGCATGAGGTCTTTTGTCGGGCGGATGCCGTGGACCGCCGAACGGATCATTAAAAACGGGACATCAAAACCGCGGCCGTTGAACGTGATGAAGATCTGATACTTGGTCGCAAGCTCCCAGAATTTCCGGAGCATTTCTTCTTCGGTCATCTGCTTGAGGCTCACGCCGTCTTCTTTGATTTCTTCATTTTTCTGCCCGGGCGCCTGGTAATAAACGGCGCCTTCGTTCTTTGCCACATCAAGCACGCCGAGCGCAACGATTTCACCGGTGAGCGGCGAAAATCCCAAGCCATTTTTGAGGTCTTGGAGGGCGAGCTTGTATTCCTCTTCGTTGCTTGAATCTTTCTTGATCCAGCGGGTGAGGTTTTCCTGCGTGGCTTTGTCGAGCGCATCGAAATCTTCGCCGATCGTTTCAATGTCGAATACGAGTTTGTTTGCGGAGCTCATACCTACAGTTTACCCCGTTTTTTATGGGCTTCCCAATGGCATGGATGATTTGACAGCATGGAGCCATTGGCATAGAATAGTAACCACTATGGCCCATACCAAAGCTATCGGCTCTACCAAGTTAGGACGCGACTCCATCTCCAAGCGCCTCGGCGTGAAGCTTCAAGACGGCCAAAAAGTGAACGTCGGCCAGATCATCCTCCGCCAGCGCGGGACAAAATATGTTCCGGGCCGCAACGTGATCCGCGCCGAAGACGACACGCTCTATGCCGGCAAGAATGGCGTCGTAAAATTCATTCGCAAAACCAAAGAACGTTTCGACGGATCCCGCCGCAAGGCAACCGTCGTGATGGTGCAAGTATAAAAAGACCCTCCTTATTTTGCCTGACGAGACGAAGACGATCGTCATTCAAAATAAAGAGGGTCTTTTTTATTTTTACTTTTTTGCTTTTACGATTATTTTGAGATTCGCCGTAATTCCTTTCTTGAGGTCAACCGGAACGATATACTCGCCCACTTTTTTGATGGGGTGCTCCAAAATGACATCAACGCGTTCATTGCGGAGAACGTTGTGCTCCCGCAGAGCTTTCGTGATGGCCTCTTTGTTCACCGATCCAAAAACGGAGCCGCTCGCGTCGGCTTCAATCTCAAACTGCAGACCGAGTTCGTTGATCTGCTTTGCAATCTCATGGAGGCGCCTCATGAGCTCTTTGTCTTCCTGGTCGTGCTCGGCCTTCATTTTGTCGAGCTTGGCGAGCGCGCCGGCGGTTGCCGCCTCGGCGAGCTTGTTCGCGATCAAAAAATTGCGCGCATAGCCGTCGCTCACGTCTTTCACATCATACTTTTTCCCGACATTCCGAACGTCCTGCAAAAGGATTATTTTCATGTCGCTCGTGGGTTATTTGCTCACGCTTGACGTTGCCGTGCTCGTGCTTGCGGGCGGAAGCGGCGTGCCGCTGATTTCGTCCTGCACGATCTGCAACGCCTTCGTGAGCTGGGGGTCGGTGCCGCTCGCAATCTGCGCGTCGGTCAACGGAACGTAATAGGTTGGCTGAAGACCAACGCCAAAGTCGAGGATCTGTCCCGACGGCAGGACCCAGTGCGCGACGGTGAGCTTGATCGCGGACCCGTCGGCGAGCGGTTCGAGCTGCTGCACGGTTCCCTTGCCAAAGCTATGTTCGCCGATAAGCGGAATCTTGCGATCGTCGCGGAGCGCGCCCGCCAAAATTTCCGCAGCCGAAGCGGAACCGTTATTGATCAAAATTGCCATCGGCATGGCGGCAAGCGCGCCGTTCCCCGTCGCCGCATAATCTTGTTCCGGCACGGAACGGCCGACTTCCTTCACGACGGGCGTCCCCGGCTTCACAAAATAGCCAGCGAGATCGACGGCAACTTCGAGATAGCCGCCCGGATCATTGCGGAGGTCGAGCACGATGCCTTGCGCATTGGCATTCACGGCTTTCGTGAGGGCGTCGTAGAATGCCGAGTCGGCATCCTGCGTAAATTCAGCGAGCGTGATGTGCGCGACAGTGCCCTTCATCTCAAATTCCACATTGGGCACCTGGATCACCGCGCGAACGATCTTGAAATCCTGCGGCTTGTTCCAGCCTTGGCGCATCACCGTGAGCGTAACCGGCGTGCCGACCGCGCCGCGGATGATGTTCACGGCGCCATCAACCGTCATGCCGGCGGTGGATGAGCCGTTGATGCCAACAATCACGTCTTCTGCTTTGAGACCGGCTTTCGCTGCGGGCGTTCCTTTGAGCGGCGCGATGATGACGATATCGCCCGAAACATTGCTGCCAAGCTGGGCGCCGATGCCGCCGAAATCGCCCGTGATATCCTGCTGGAATTGCTGGTTGTCCTTCGGCGTGAAATATTCGGTGTACGGATCGCCAAGCGAGTTCACGAGGCCGGTGATGGCGCCGTATACCTTGTCCTGATTCGTGGTGCTTGGATTGCGGAGATAGTCGTCGTTAATCGTCTGCCATGCCTGCCAGAACGTGCTGAAGTCGGCGGTCGAGGACGCCGGCGCGGTGATATTTGAAACTCCGGACACAACGATGTTCGTGGGGTATTTCCTCCCCTGGATCCAACCGATCCAGATGCCGCTTCCGAGGACAACGAGGCCGAGAACCACAACGAGCGCCGTTTCAAGGATTTTCTTTTTGCGAGAGCCCATATTGCTCAATAATATCATATTTTCGCGGCGGGTGGCATTGTCATTAAAATTAAATTAAAATCTTTATACGATGAAAGCGCTGAAAGACCGCTACGCCGAAGAGCTCAAACGGAGAGCGAAGGAATCCCACGTATACCGCAAATACCAGCTGGTGGGGCTTGAGATTGCGCAGATCCTCAAAGACGAAAAGCACAAAACGCTCTATATAAAACTTGCAAAAGAACGCGGCGGCGAGCGCCTGCTCCGGGTTGCAAAAGACGTGGCCGACCGCGGAAACGTCAAAAACAAAGGCGCATATTTCATGCGACTCGTCACGAGCGATACGCCACCGAAGCAAAAACGACCATGACGAACGAGATACTTTTCGTGACCAATAAAAAGGAGGAAAAAATCCTGCGGAAAAAAACCGCGCTTTTTGACTTCAAAAAATTTACGGCGAAGGAAGTCCGCGATCTCGTAACGCGCATGCGGAAGATCATGCGCGCCGCGAACGGCATCGGCCTTTCGGCAAACCAAATCGGCCTCGACCTCCGGATGTTCGTCGCCGAAATCCCCGACGCCGACGGCGGCACCAAGTTCTATAGCATCTTCAACCCAGTGGTGGAAAAAATCGACGGCGAAAAAAAATTACTCGAGGAAGGATGTTTGAGCGTCCCGGGAAAATACGGCAACGTGGAGCGCGCGACGCGGGTCACGGTGAGCGGATTCGACAAATACGGCAAACCCGTGCGCATCAAGGCGTGGGGTCTCCTCGCGCACGTCTTCCAGCACGAAATAGACCACTTGAACGGGATCGTTTTCATCGACAAGGCAAAACAGGTTTTTGAAAACGACCAAGCCGCCCCGGCAAAAACCGAGAAAAAATAGGTTAAAAAACGATGAAATACGTTTTTTTTGGCAGCCCGCGCTTTGCAACCATCGTCCTCATCCGCCTTCTTGACGCCGGATTCACGCCCGCGGCGCTCGTATGCAATCCTGACCGTCCCGTCGGGCGCAAGCAGGTCATCACGCCGCCGCCCACCAAAGAAGTGATGCTCGGCCGCTTGCAAACTGCGCCGATCATCCAGCCCGAAAAGATCACGGCCGGATTCGCAAACGAAATCCAAGTTTTGAACCCCGATTTCTTCGTGGTTGCCGCGTACGCTTCGATTATCCCCGAAGCGGTGCTTGCCATCCCCCGCCTGGGAACGCTCGGCGTCCATCCGTCGCTCCTCCCCAAATACCGCGGCGCCACGCCGATCCAATCGGCCATCCTCAATGGCGAGACCGAGACGGGGTCGACGATCTTCATCATGGACAGCAAAGTGGATCACGGCGCGATCATCGCCCAAGACAAGCTTTCAATCGGCCCGGATGAAACCTATGACTCGCTCGAGATGCGCCTCGCAACGCTTTCGGGCGGTTTGCTCGTCGACGCCATCCCGCAATTTATGGATGGCAAGCTCACGCCGCAGCCACAAGACGACCTCCAGGCCACGTTCACCAAAAAATTTGAAACCATTGACGGCTTTATTGATGAGCGCGATCTCGCACAAGCGGAATCCGGCGACGCGGTTGCCGCAACAACGATCCACCGCAAAATCCGCGCCCTCAATCCGGAGCCGGGATGCTGGACGATGCGCGGCATGAAGCGCGTGAAACTGCTCGAGGCCACGCTCGCGAACGGCGTATTCAGGTTGAAGACAATCCAAGAAGAAGGCGGCGTGCCGAAGCCTGCGGCCTAATATCCCGGGGGCGGCGCAGGGATGTCGTCGGACACGCTGAGCGGCACGGGTTCGCGGTCCACGACGACCTGGCGTCCCAAGCCGCGTTTGAGGTCCTGGCCAAGCTGTCGGAAACTTTCTGCGAACGCTTCATTATCGATGCTCGCCAACTCCGTCTCCACGTTGTGCATGTCCTGATTGATGCGGCTCTGAAAATCATGCATGTTCTCTTGTATGTCTTTTTTCCACGCAAAAAGCCGATATAAAGCGAGGCAGGCGAGAAGATAAAACAAAAGGCCAAGGAGAAACACGAGCCAGGCCCATGCGCGCAGAAAATCCGTCACCACGCAGTTGACGATAATCCACGAACTGCCGCACGTTGGCGGCAAGGCAGCCACTTCAAATGAAACCGTTGCGTCCCGGGAGTTGCCGGCCTTATCGAATGCGCGGACGGTGAGCGTCCGGCTGTCCGTCGGCGACTGTGGAGGCAATTTATATATGGAGGAAGTTCCCATCTGTATGACGGATGCATTAAACCAGTCGCCATCGCCGATCTTCACGAGATAATATGCGATCCCCGAAGTCTTGTCGGATGCGATCCATTGGAACCGCGGCTCAGACGAATACAAATCTTGATCCTCGCGTATGATGATGAACGGATCCGGCGGAGTATGGTCGATAAGGAACGATCGCACGACCGGAACCGACCAGCCGCCCGGATCTTGGAGGCTCAAGAAGAAATACCACTGGCCGTCATTCAATGCGGTCAGGTCATAGGAGGTCGCGGAGGGCGTCCCCTTGCTCACTTCGGGCAGTTGATAATTCGGATCAGTGGCAATGGCATAATCGACGCCCGTAACGGCGCTCGGCATGTCCCACGCAAATCCGATGGTATTCATGTTGTACCAGGTGCCGCTTGCGATGAGCGGATCCGACACGATCGCCGTGGGTCCCACAATCGGCGGCACTCCAGCCGCCGCGGCAAGCACGGTGTACCGAGCCCCTTGAAAACCATCGAGGATTTCCGTGCCGGCTCCATCATTTGCAAGGACCGAGCCTGCGGAAAATTTTACCGGCGCCGTTCCGGCGACAACAGCCTGGAACGTGATCGTAATAATTTTCCCGCCGGTCCCGCTGAATCCCGGATTCACCACAACGCCTTGAAAATCGACTTGGCCGTTTTTGTTTGAAAACGAGGGCTGCTCAACCCATAAATTGACGATTGAATTATCCGTCGAAACTGAAATGACGTGGAGCAGCCCCGCCGGAAACGTGATTGTCCCCTGCGCGGCGTTCATCGCCTGATCGCTCGAATCAACCAGCACGTCGACGGTGAAGCTGTGCCCTACGGTATAGGATCCCGACGCCGGCGAAAGGCGGAGGGTCGCCGCATGCGCCGAAATCGGCGCACCGAGCACGATCGCCGCCCCAAGGCCTATGAGGACGAGAACTACAACCGACGCCTTCGTTTGAAGAGCCATATACAAAATGCTACCACAATGATGAGGCCCGCGATGACGGCGTCCGCGGCAATCACCCCAAATGACGGGCGCGGATGCCGGGCTGGAAGGCTTACAACGATGAAATTTCCTGCATGATCGACGGCCCGCACGTAGATATTGCTCGACAGGCTTTGGTCTCCGAGCACATAGGGCGACGTTGCGGTTTGCCAGGACGCGCTCGTACCCCATCCAAGCCAGCCTGTCGGAACTTCCATCACTTCGTAATGGTCGATGCCGGTCCCCTTGTCGATGGTTCCAAACACGAGGAAATATTGTCCATTAAAAAAATCTGGATTCTGCTCGATTTGCGGCGTGAACGAATCCGGAGCCACTACCGAATGCGGCGGCGCCGCCGGGATCGCGCCCGCGGCAGAACTGATGGAAATCGACGTGCCCGAGACGGCTACGGGAAGGTCGCTGCCCTTGCCATCGTTTGCAAGCACCGTTGCCGAGGCGAGCGTGAGCGATGCCGCCCCCGGCGCAACGGGGTTGAATGTGAACGCCACGATGGGCCCCGACGATCCATTAAAGCCCCCGGGGATGATGCCGGCAAAATCTATTTCGCCGGACGAGGTCTGTTCCGGCGGCGTCACCCAAAAATTCACCATCGAACTTCCCGTATCAATGAGCTGCAGGGAAAGCAGGCCGGGTGGGAAAAAAACTGATCCCTGGACGGCATTTGCGCTCGCGCCTTGCGTATCAAGCGTCACGGCGACCCGCACAGATTGCCCCACGGAAGCGCTGACTGGTGACGGCGTCAGGGTCAAAACGGCGGCATGCGCAATTCCTGCGCCGCAGAAGACCAGGATGCCAAGCGCGCCAAGCGCGATGATCGCCGCGCGCCCAAAACGATGGTTGTTGTGATTGCGTTTCATATTAGCCAGTCCAATAAAATGCCATGATACTGAAGTCGCGGAGCGTGATCGTCGCCGCGCCGTCAAACCGGTATTTTGCCGGCGGATTCGGACGATGATACCAATACGCCAGGATGGAAAAATCCGTAAGATTGATGCTGCAGTCGTCGTTGATATCAATATTCATGCCGCAGACGCTGACCGGCTGGGGTTTTACTACGCTCGTGTCGCCCACCGTGAATGCCTGGGTGATGCTATACGTGGATATCGCGCCGTCGTTCTTGGATTCTGATTGGGCCGTATGATCGCCATAATCAAGAGCCGCCGTATTGAACTCATACAGATAGGCGCCGCTCGCAGTGGACGTGGTCGTGATGAACACCGGTTGCGGGGAGTCCACGCGGATCGAAACGTCGGTGTTTGGGAATGTTTCCCCGAACATGACAAGGGTGTCCCCTTTTCTCACCTGCACTTTATCGAGGCTGAGCGTCGGCGAGAAAAAAATGCCGCTCACATTCGTCGTCTGCCCGGATGTGATGTACGCCGGGAATGTGAACGGGTTTGAGCGATTGCCGTTGCTGTCGGTTGCATATAAATAGAAGAAATAGTTGCCCGGCGTTATGCCGGAAAGCGAAATCGAGAATATGCCGTCCGGCCCGGCGACGGATTTTGAAACCAGCTGGCCGTCTTTGAGCAGGGTGATTGAGCTCAAGGGGTAGGCGTAGCCGCTCACATTCACAACGGTCGACGGCGGCGCAAAATACCCCCCGCCGCCACCACCGCCTCCGCCGCCGCCGCCACCACTGCCGCCCGTACCCCCACCGCCTCCGCCGCCGCCATTATCCTGTGACTGCGTCGTAACGCTCGCCGTTCCGCTGTATGCAGAAAAAATTCCGCCCGCGAACGCGCGCACGCGATAGACATAGGTTGTCGCCGGCGCAACACTCGTATCGACGTAACTTACGATGCCGGTCGTCGTGGTGGCGATCGCGGCAAACGTTCCTCCCGTGCCGGTTTTCCGTTCAATGCTAAAACCGTCTTCCGTCCCGCCGGAATTACTCGTCCACGTGAGCGTCACCTGGCCGGGCGCGTCGGGAATCGCCGTGAGATCGGAAGGCGCGTCGGGAGATACGACTACGGTGAGCGACGTCTGCACGTTCGCGCCATCGGCGATCCCAAAAAAGCCGATCGCAAGGAACGATGCGAGAATGGCAAAACCAGCGAGACTGTACCGATAGAAACCATTTTTCATGGAGCGCCGTTATCGCGCCGCCGAACGACGAATGCGTATTACGATCGCGATAACAATGCCGACGAGGAGCACGAGAGCGATGAGCAGCCAGATCCACTCTTTGGCAACATACCGGATGAAGCGCGACCACCAATCGGACCGCAAGACATTAAAAACGGTTTTTTGGCTCGCGACGGCCTGATGGTTCTTGTAGAACGTCACAAAGCCCCAATATTGGCCGACGCCCATGTAGAAATCGATTGGGAATTCGAGCTCGTAATCCTTGACGCTGAACGCCGGCGTCGTCGGGAAGCCATCATTCTTTTGAACGTACGCCAGACGGACCGTGTCGTATTGGTCGTACAATTCGAACACCGCGGAATCAAAGGATTCGGGAACATTGCCGTCGTTTTCAAACTTTACGTCAACGAGCGGATTTTCTCCTTCGTAAATATCCGGGAACGTCATTCGCTGGACGACGTAATTTTCGTACACGTTATTGCCAATCGTGAGATTGATTTCCACCTGGGCTCCGAGGGCGATTGTCACTTGGCCCGCTGATGCCGGCGCCGTGTTGAACGTGAGCGAACCGTGATAAATGCCGAGCCCCGCATCTTTCGGCACGGAAACGCTTATTGTCACCGGAAACTGGTGCATGCCGGCGGGAATCGTGAATGAAGATCCTTGGTCAAACGAAACCCAGTTCTTTATGGGATCGGCGAGCTGGAGGCTAGCTTGGATTTTGACGTCCTGGTCCGCATTGTCGCGCACCAAATAAATGGTCTGCGTGAATGTCGATCCGGGAACGAGATGGTCGGCGTTCACAAACGGCGGCGAAACGCCGAATGCCGCATGCGTTATCGCTGCGGGCATGAAAAAAAACACCGCCACAAACGCGATCGAAACTGCAATGAAAGAAATCGGCCGCATGGGGTTGATACGTTTATTGTATCACAAAGGCGTCATGCGCCAGCTTCAGGATTACTGGAAGAGCGCCTGGAAAACGTTGGTGCCGGTGTAGGTTCCCGTTGGCTGGTTGTTTGGCACCGCAACGCCCCAGAACGTTGCCTGGGCCACATTCGTCGTGGAAGTCGGGCCGACAAGCTTGAAGCCGCCGACGGTAACGGGCGATCCCGTGAGGGCCGTGCTTGTTCCCGGATAAGTGAACGTTGAAGTTGAGTATCCCTGGCTGCTCGTGGGGATCGTATTCGCGCCCGACGTGAGCGTCTGCAGCGCAGAGAGCTGGAGGGACGTCGTGCAGTTGCCGGCATTGGTTGACGTCACCACCTGGTCGGTTGCGCCGCTATTTGAATTTGCGGAAAGCGTTCCGTAATTGATGGTTGACGTCGTCACATTGAGCGCAAGAAGCGTGTTCAACTCCTCGTGCGGATTGGCGTCGGCGCTGCCGGTCGTATTGTCAGGCGTCCGGAAAATGACCGTCGCATCCCAGTCGTCGCTCGAGGCGGTGGATGACACATCGGTTCCTTGTGCAAAATATTGCACCGCAAACGTGGTGGTTGTATTTTGCGATCCGCTCGAGCATGAGCTCGAAGCGGTGAAAGCCGTTGCAACGTAGCAATTCAGGGTATTGGGGCTCGAGAGGCACGTAGACGACGTGACGCCGGACCGGAACAAAAGCACCGTGGTCGTTCCCGTCGTGATTTCCGAACAGCCATTGGCATCGCTGATCGTGGCGTTCACATCCACGTTTGTCGTGGTATTCGGGTTCAAGACGATCGCCGCAGAGTGGTTGAGCGTCACCGCCGAAACCGCAGGAGCGGCAATGCCAACGATCACTTGGCTCGTGACGTTCGTTGACGTGGCGCCCAAAATCGTCTGGCTGACGAAAAACGTTCCGATCATAACCGTCGACACTATCACATAAACAGCCGTCGCAAGCCGTGCGTCGTTTTTCATTACTATCATTATAGCAACTGCGGAAGACAGAAAGTGTGGATAACTCCCCTTTATGAAATCTTTAGGAATCCTTTTTTATTGGCTAAATATCGACGTAAACGTGACCGTGCCGCTGTAGGTTCCCGTCGGCAATTGGTTTGGCACGGCAAGACCCCAGAAGATCGAGCTTGAGGCGCCCGCGGTTGACGTTGGCGCGGAAAGGAGGAAGCCAGACACCGTCGTCGGGCTGCTATTTACGACCTGTTCCGAGCCGCCGAAGGTGAAACTTGTCGTCGCGTAGTGCTGCGAGCTCGTCGTTATGACATTCGCCCCTTTTACGAGCGCAGTGCCCGAAATCTGGAGCGTCGTTGAGGCGTTCCCCGCGTCTTGGACGGTGGTTGTCCTGTTGAGCGATCCGGTATTTGCGTTCGCATTCACCGTGCCGTAGTTGATGGTGGATGTCGTAACATTGATGGCAAGGAGGGTGTTCAGTTCCTGCCCGGTTGCGTCCTGGGTGTTGGTCGCCGCGGATGAATCGCGGAAGTTCACCGTAGCGATCCAATTCTGCGAAGCGAACGACGACGAAGCGTCGGTGGCGTCGGCGAAATAATAAACGCCGAATGTCGCCGTTGCGTTCATGCTGTTTGATGAACAGGTGCTGGTTGCCGCGAAAGCGTTCGCAACATAGCAATTGCGATTATTCGGCGCTCCGAGGCACGTGGACGATGAAACTCCTGAACGATAGAGCAAGACGGTTGTCGTACCGGCGGTGATTGCCGAGCACCCGTTGGTATCCGTGATGGTGGTTGAAATGCTCACGCTCGTCGTCGCGTTCGGCGTAAGCACGATGCTTGATGCCCCGTTGAGCGTTGTGTTTGAAACCGTCACGGCGGATGCTGTCGAGGGGCGCCACGTCGTCACCACATCGCACACGCTGCAGCCAAAACTCAAACTGCCGGCAACCGTGCCCGATGCCGTTCCGGAAAATACGCCGGTGCTGCTGTTGATGGTCACGCCGGAAAAATTAATCCAGCCGACGTTCTGCCCCCACGCATAGCCCTGCAAATTGCCGAGGCCGTCGTTTGCCACGCCGCTTCCTGACGGCGCCAAATTGATCCAGCCGAAATTCTGGCTCCAGGCGTAGCCGGTAAGCTTACTCGAACTCACCACCATCGGCGCATTCGCCGTTGCAAAATTCACCCAGCTCATTTTATTACCCCAGGCAAAACCAACCGCCGGAGCAAGCGATTTTTCTTTGAATGCGGCGAGGGTCGCCGTCCAATCGTCGCCGCTTGCGGCCCCGGTCGAGGTGGCGACATACGCCGCAGTGCTCGTGACTTCCATGTATTCCAGAATGCTGCTTTCGGCGTCCGCGGTATTAATCGTGCCCACCGCTTTTGTATAGCTCCCGCCTTTCCCGTTGCCGCCAGCCGTAAGATTATTCGATCCAACCGTGTCGTAAAAAGCTCCGATAAGCAGATCGTTTGCGTTGGTCGTCGTCGCAGCAGCTCCGGTGTTCATCACCGGGAAAGCAGTGCCGCTCGTGGCCTGCGTCTCATCGGCGGCGGCTGAAATCCATCCGTTCGTTGCGGAAAACTCAGCAATATCCATATCAAAACCAGCACCGCCGCACGTGCTCGAAACGTGCACCGTATCGGCGCCGCCTTTTGCGATAGCAGCCCACAGCGTCGACGTCCCTGTTCCGGCAATGCTGATGCCGCTCGTCGCGGAAACCCACGTGTTGCCGCCCGTATCGGAAATGGTAAGCGTGTTGGCTTGGCAATAGGCCCCCGCATACGCAATGAGCAAATTATTTGCCGTCGTACTCGAGCCGAACGCGGCCGTGAGCGATGTGCTCGTTGTGAATGTGCTGGTTGCCTGGACTAAGGTGACCGACGCATGCGCAGCCGGCCCAAGACTCAAGAAATATAGAACGAAAAAAATGGGAATGAGATATCGTTTCATCTCTTTCCTTCCATTGTACCAATACTCGTCCCCTCTTCTATATTATTTCCGCACCGGAGGCTTGGCGGATCCCCGCGATGCCGAGCTCGTCGCCGTAGACGTAGCAGCCGTTTCGGGCGCCGTTCCCGACGCCTGCAGATTTTGAATAGCTTGTTCGATGTCCTGGTTCCCGGGGCTGAACCGCAAGGCAAGTTCGAACTGGGCGCGGGCCTGATCGAGTTCGCCTTTTGCGGCGTGGACGACGCCTAAATAGTAATAGGCATTCGCATAATTCGGCTCGAGGATTGCGGCAACCTGGAACTCTTCCTGTGCGGCGTCGAGATTGCCGTTTTGATAATAGAGATAGCCGAGTTCAAACGCGACGCCGGGGTCGAGTGGATTCTGTTCTTTGAGCTCCTGCACTTTTTGGATTGCTTCGCCGATGTTGCCTTGATTGAGATATAGTCCGACGAGCATCACGCGAGGGTCGGCGTAATCGTCTTTGAGGTCGATGGCTTTTTGAAGAAACGATTCCGCCGTATTCCAGTCTGCTTTTTGCTGATCGGTCGATGACGCCGGCAGAAGACCGGCCGCTTCGATGTACGTCCGGGCGATGGCAACGTCCCACGACGGATTCACCGGATCGAGCGATGCGGCGTGGAGATAACTTTGCAAAGCGGAGACGTCGGCGCCCGAGAGAACCGGCATCACGGCTTCATACACGGCGCCGAGATTTCCCCAGTTTGCAGGATCGCGCGGATTCTGCCGCGCGGCATTCGCTGCCGCCTGCAGGGCGTTTGCGACGACGATCGGCACCTCAGCGGAAGCCGTGGGCATATTTTGCGTCGCGAGCAGCTTTGCCTCGTTCACCAAAATATTCGATGCCGTCCGGTAATATGCGTCCTGCGGATCAAGATTGATTGCCCTCTTCACCTTGTCGAACGCGGCGGCGGAATCGTTCTTTGCGAGCGCTGCCTGCGCTTGGCGGAAAATGGCCGCCGCGGCATATTTCTCGCCGAGGAAAAATGTCCCGGCAAACACGATTGCGGCGCACGCGACCATCACGAGCGACATGCCCACCGACCGCCAGCCGGCCCAGTCGGCGAACCGGAACGTACCGCGGGAACGCGCCGCGGCGAGAAGGCCAAGCAGGATGAAAAGCACGATAAATCCGGAAAAAAATCCAGGATAGAAAAAGAGCGAGACGGCCAAAAAGGCTGAGACCGAAACGCCGACGGCGCGGGTGGTGTCCATATGTTCGATCGAAAATAGCGGCAGAACGACAAGGATCACAAGCCACAAGAAAAGAAGGATCGCCGCGATGCCGCCGGTCGCAAGGAGCGTGACCGCAAAATCATGCCCCTGCCCGAACGACGCAGACCAGGCATCCGTCATGTTCACGCTCGTCGGTTTGAACGCGGCGAAGTCGAGATTATAGGTGGCAGGCCCCGTGCCGAATGCGACCGATCCGCCAAGCAACGTCCCCTTTGCCGCCGATATGCTTGCGGCAAAATCCGGGCGCGGCGTATCTTTGCGATGCGTGAGCCCCGAAATATGCGGACTCACGAGCGCAAAGAAAAGTGCAACAAGAATAACCGCGAATGCATACTGGAAATGCGCCCGCGGCCCGAATCGCAGGGCGGCGACGAGCATCACAAATCCAGCGAGAACCAGCCAGAGCGGCGCATCATTCACGAGCGCGAGCACGCCGAGAGCGGCAATGGTTGCAGCAAAAAAATAAAGCGCATGCCGCTTTGATAGCGTCCCCGATTTCATGGCAGCAAGGGCGACGACGACGGAACCCGCAAGAATCCCCCATGCTGTCGCCCCGCCCAGCGGATCCGTGAACGTCATGAGCGCCACGGCAACGGCAAAACCAGCGCCGGCCGCCGTCATCACCATGGCGAGATCCTGTTCCCGGAAGAAATAGAAGAAAAGGAAAAATACAAAAGCGTACACGATAATGCTCGCGAATGAATCCGGGGCGGAAAGGCCGCCCCAAAAACTTTGGTCGGGAGCGATGGAAACCCACGCGCTTATCGCTTCCGCGATAACGAATAGACCGAAAACTGCGGCGAGGAGCGATTTGGGATAATCAAACTGGCGCTCTTCGAGGACGCATCCCAAAAAACAAATAAAAGCGACCGCCGTGAGCACGGCAATTGCCGCAAACTTATTGATCCCAACCGGATCGTCCGTGATCGGGAGAAAAAAGAAAGGCGTGATAAACGCGAGGACAAAGAGCAGCCACCGGCCGACTTTCCGGAATACATGGGCCCGCCGCGGCGGCGGAGCGGGAACGGCTGCGAATTCGCTCATAGTAGCTTTATCATATCACGCCCTAATCGCCCGCACTGGACGAAGCGTCTGTGCTCGAAGGATCGGCGGACTGCGGCGCGGGCGCGGGGGCCGCATCAGACGAGGAAGCCGTTGACGAAGGAGCGATATCGGCGGTTGACGTCGGATCGGTGGCGGGCGCGGGCTCTCCCGAACCGCCGGTGCTATTCAAAATATTTGAGAGCTGGGCCCCGTTAATGCAGATGTCCTGGACACAGAGTTCATCCGTAGTCACCTTGTGCGCGACGAGCTCTTGGATGGTCGCGATGCCGTTCCGGATGACGAGCCCGAGCTTGGCGAGCGCCGCTTGGACATATGCCGTAAACTGATCGGTCGTGGATTGCCCGCCCGACATTCCCTGGAGCGCCCACAGCGAGTTCGCAATGTCCTGCGTGCTCGTGATGCTGCCAAGCGACCAGCCTGGATTCACAAACATCATCACTTGCGACGTGGCGTTCGGATTACCCGCATCTCCAAGATCGTTCTCAAGCGCCATGCCGATCACGCGGCCCGGCTGGGTTGCGCGCATCGCGACCCCCGGAATGTCGGACGACGTGAGAAAATCGCCCGCGTGGATCTCACCGTTCTTCATGGTGACGTTCACCGGCACGCGTCCGGCGAGCGCGATCACCGTCGAGCCATGGCCGTCTTCGCCGCCGCCGGCAACGAGGCCAGCCGTCGTCGTGATCACGCCAGCAAGGCCGGTCTGATACGGGCTCGTCGATTGTTGGAATGAAACGCTCGAGGTCGCATTCAAATTTGCGGCGACAACTTCTCCTTGAATGTAATCGGTGTCAGTGCCGTCCACCGGGATGAATTCGCCGACGTCCGTAAGGCCGCTCGTCACGACGCCGCGGGCGACGATCGACGTGCTCGTGGTAGTGCCGGCGGTTGATGCAAAGAATGCGACGGTCGCCGATCCCGTCGCCGTCGTCGGCGTTGTACAGTTGCTCGTGAAACAGACCGTGAGCGTGGATGAACCGAATTGCGTCGTGGTCGCAATGGCGAGGCCAGTGCCGGAAGCCGTGGACGGGATATCAACAAAACCGCCTTTTGAAACGGTGAAGATGTTCGATGTGCTCGCGACCTGGAACAAGAAGGAGCCGAGGGTGTTGGTGCCGACGGCGAGGCCGCCTGCCGTGTTGTTTGGAATGGTAACCACGCCAGACTTGGAAACCGTGACGACGTTTGTGGAGCTGCCGATGGTGAGGAAGCTGCCGCCCACGGCCGTCGACGTCCCCACGGTGAATGCGCCGAGTGCCGTTGACGTCACCTGGAATGTCGCCGTCGACGTGACGTTCAACGTTCCGCCGATTTTCAGGTTGCCCGCAAGGAGCGTGCTGCCCGTCGCCGAAACCAGGAATTCCGTCGTACTGTTCACCTGCAGATTGAAGAAGTCGCCGCCGAACGCCGCCGGATTACTGCCAATGTACGTTCCCGACGCCGAGTTGCCGCTTTGGATCGTCGTCGTCGAAAGCTGGATGAGGGACGTCGTCGCTTGTCCGATCGGCGTTGCCGCGAGCACGAGTCCGCGTTCCCAGCCCGAGCCAATGTAAATCGCGCTTTCGGTCCCCGTGGCGTTCGTGATCGGATCAATCTTGATGCCGATCTCATTCACGCCGGCTTGCGTCGTTGTATTTTCAACAATGCGGAGCGCATCCCATATTCCGCCCGAAGTTCCTCCCGCCGTCACCGTCAATTTTACATTTGCCGCTTCAACGGCCGCCGCGCCGCCAAAATAATCTGACTCCAGATTATTGATGCCGGTCGATGTCACGGCGCTCGTTGCCGAGTTTGCAATATGGAACAAGTCGACGGTCGGAATACTATTGGCAAGAATCTGCATCTGCGTCCCCGTCGATTCGGTTATCGTGACCGCGCCGCTTGATGCAATCCTAAAAAGCGAACTCGAGTTGTTTTGAAAATTCAGGTAATCAACGTTTGAACCCGACACGGCATTAACGCCAAAATATGTTCCCGACGGAGAGCCGCCGACGATAAAATTATTGCCGAGGAGGAGGAGTGTCGCGGTTGCCGCCTGCGTTGGAACTCCCGCAACCATAAGATTGGAAAGGGGCGACGACGTACCGATGCCGACACTGCCGGTTGACGTGCTGATATACATGAATCCCGTATTTGCCGTTATGGTGCCGCTTGAATCGTTCACATAAAGGATTCCGCCAATCGGCAGCGTCGTCGTACCAAAGAGCGGCGGATCAACGGTGCAGTTCGTGCTCGTTGGCGCACAGCCAGGATCGAGCGTTGCCCCCGGAATGAACGGACTCGTCGGCGGGTCGGCAAGTACGTTGTTCAAGAAGAGCGAAAAGGCAAGATACAGCCCGAACGAAATCGTGGACATCAGCAAAAACCACGGTCGTCCGCGACTTGGATTATTCTTTCGTTCGTTATTCATTTGATACGTGGAAATAAGCCGGGCATAGTACGCCCTACCTTAATTCTACCAATCAAAACCGCCTGTTTTCTGTGGAAAACAAGCGGTTGGGTCTGCAAGGCGCTTCCTATTTGACTTATTTGCCTATATTTTTGTCAACAGCTTCCCAATTCACGACGCTCCACCATGCCGCAATGTAATCCGGACGCTTGTTTTGATACTGCAAATAATAAGCGTGCTCCCACACGTCGAGGCCGAGCACCGGCTTCTGATGCTTCATAAGCGGGCTGTCTTGATTTGGCGTCGTCGTAATGATCAACTTGTTGCTCGAATCAAGCACGAGCCATGCCCAGCCCGATCCGAATACACCTGTTGCAGCTTTATTAAATTCTTCTTTAAATTTTCCGAAGTCGCCGAAAACTTCTTGGATTGCGGCGCCGATCTGCCCGCCCGGTTCGGCGGCCGCGCCGCTCGTTGCCGCTCCCCCGTTGGGTCCCATGATCGCCCAAAAAAACGAATGGTTCATGTGCCCTCCGCCATGGTTGCGCACCGCCGTGCGGATGTCTTCGGGAACCGCATCAATTGCCGTGAGCAATTCTTCGAGCGGCTTGTCCGCGATTTCCGGATGCTTGTCGAGCGCTTCGTTCAGCTTGGCAACATACGTTGCATGGTGCTTTGTATGGTGAAGCTCCATCGTCTTGGCGTCGATGTAGGGCTCAAGCGCGTCATACGCATACGGCAATTTTGGCAATTCGTATTTCATAATAATTTTATGAATGGCTATTCATATATGATCTCGTAATCGGTCCAAAAAATCCAGTTGCGCGAATGCCGTGCGCTTGTTGGAACATGATGAGCGCCGCCTGGGTCTTTGCGCCGAAATAGATGACTTCGTTGCCGGATGATCCGAATCCGAATGCGGCAACCGGATAGCCGTGACGGTTCAGATAGATTTGGAGGTTCTGCACGTCATAGCCCGCCATGCCGATCGCAAGATTTCTTGCGAAATAGAATGATGGTGTTCCGGTTGCGGTGGTTCCCCCGCCGCTGGTGCCGCCGCCGGCCTGAACCAGCAAGGCCTCAAGCTGCGTTGTGAGCTGCGTGAGAAGCGCCTGAAGCGCCTCCGTTGACGTTGGCAGATTGAGCGTCGTTGTCGCAACGGTCGGCACGGGGGTGTAATATGATCCGCCGCCGCCACCACCTCCGCCACCGCCGCCGCTCGTCGGTTGCGCCGGCGTGGTTGCGCTCGCAGCATTGGATGGCGAAGACGTGTTGTTCGCAAGGTCGACGGCGGTTACGGCGTAATAATAGGCGGTCGCTGCCGCAAGGCCGGTGTTTGCATAGCTCGGCTGGGTGGCGGTTGCGATCTGCGCGAGAGTGCTCGTCGAAAGGCCCTGGAACACTTGATAGCCGGATATGCCATTCGTATCGGTTGAGGTTGCCCAGGTGAGATCAATCTCGCTTGCGGAAGCTGCCGTCGCCACGACGCTCGTCGGCACCGAGGGCGGCGTCGTGTCGAGCGTCACGCTCGTCGTAGCCGTGGTCGAGGCGGAACCATTGCTTGCCGTAAGGGTGTATACCGTGGTGGACGTCGGACTCACCGAAAGCGATCCGGAGAGGGTGGAGGTGGAGAATCCTCCCGGGGTGATCGCTACCGTTGAAGCGTTGGTTGCCGACCAGGAGAGGAGGGATGATCCCGTCGCAATAACCGCAGGATTTGCCGTAAACGAGGTCACCGTTGGCGTGGCGGGACCTGAAAGAACCGTCACCGCCATGGTGATGGATGTTCCCGCATGCGCCGTCGAAACCTGGAACAGAAGTCCGGCTGCAACGGTTATGAAAAGGCTTGCGATGGGGACAAAAATTTTTTTCATATCAGTTTGCCGAAAATACAGCAGTATAATTTACTGTCCCGCTATACGTTCCTGTCGGCTGATTGCTCGGAATTTGAATACCCCAGAACATATTCTGCTGAGGAATCTGCATAAAGCCGATGGTCGTCGTATCGCTCGGCGGCTTGCCGCCGATCGTATATAAGAAACTATTGTTAATGACGCCCGCATTGCGGCTTACTCCTTTTTGAGGAAGTATCGGCAAGCCCTTGCCGCCTTGGCCGGTCATGCCGCCGGACGAAAGCGGCACGTAACTTACCGTCGAACTGTCGCCGCCGCTCCCGGTCGAGTCGCCGCCGAGGATGAAGGCAAAATTCGTATTCGCCGCAACGGCGCCGCCCTCGATGCCATATTCGAGCGGCGTTCCCTGGAGCCACGACGTGATCGTCCCGTTCCCGTTGCATGGCGCATAGAGAACGGTAGTCGTCACCGTGTTGTTCACCGGCTGGCCGCCGAAAATATAAATATAACCGTTCTCGGATATTGGGAATAATTTTTGGAGCGTGTTCGGAAGCGCCGTCGTGCTCGTCCACGCTCCCACGCTGCCATCGCCATTGATCTGCGCGTAGAAGGTTGTTGAAACAGTGCCCGTTCCCCCGCCGCCCTGCGTGGAACCGCCAATCGCGTACAGATATCCTCCGCATTGCGCGGTTCCCAAAACGGCGCGCGGGGCCGGCAGGGGCGACGTCTGCGTCCAGGCGCCGATCGTGCCGTTGCTATTGATCGGCGCATAGGACACCGTGGAGGTCGCGCCCGACGGCGCGGCGCCGCCGATCGCGTACATGAATCCGTTATAAACGATGAGGTCGCCGAATTGCGAAAGCGCATTTGGAAGGGGCGTACTGGTCGCAAAGCTGCCAATCGTCCCGTCGCTGTTGAACGGCGCAATATACGTGGTACTCGTCGTACTGCCGCCGGCAACGCCGCCGCCCACGATATAAAGATTGTTGTTGTATGCTGCGGCGCCAAAAAGTTCGAGCGGCTGAGGCAATGGCGTTGTATTCGTCCATCCGGACGTCGTGTTCGCCGGCGGCGCAATCAACTGGAAGCCGCTCACCGACGCCGCAGTACTCGAAAGAGCCTGCTCGGATCCGCCAAACGTAAACGTCGTCGTCGCATAGTGCTCCGATGACGTCGCGATCGTGTTGGCGCCCAAGGTGAGCGCCGTGCCATTCAATTGCAGCGTTGCCGTTGCATTCCCGGCGTTCACGACCGTGATGACCTGGTTGGTGCTCGACGTATTTGCCCCCGCCGCTATGCTGCCGTAGCTCGCCGTCGAAGTCGTGATGTTCAAAGCAGCCATCGTATTCAAAACGACGCCCGACGGAGTGCTCGTCGTCACCACGTTGCTCGTGTTGTCGATTACCGAAATCGCAGCCTTCCAGGTTTGTCCGGAAAACGACGACGAGGAATCGGTCGGCTGGGCGAAGTACCAGATGTTCGCAGAGCACGACACCGTGGTTGAATTATTCGAAAAGGTGCAGCCGCTTGCCGAAACTTGGTAGCAATTCAAGTCATCGGCGGTGCACGTCGAGCCCACGCCGGAGCGGAAGAATGTCGACGTTGCGGATGTTATCGTGCCGCCCACATCCGTGGTCGATGCCGTCACGGTGACGGTCGTCGTCGCGTTCGGCGTGAGCACGATGCTCGATCCCCCGTTCAGGAGCATTCCCGAAATCGTTATCGTGCTCGGCGGAGCTGAGGTGATCTGCGGGTAGTTGGTGTAGCCCGCGAGCGCCGTGCCATCCGACTTCACCGGACGGAAACAGTACGTCGTCGAGGCGGGCGAAGAAAAATCGATCAATGAAAAATCCCATTTTCCATCGGCGCCGGGACTGATCGTCGACGTCACCACGAATGGATTCTGATCGTTATAGGTTTCCGTGACGATACTCGCGCCGCCGTCGGTCGGATCGCTCGACGTCGTCGTGAGAAGGGATCCGTACGACGCGCCCGCATTCGTGTTGAAGCGGATATTGCCGCTCGAGGTCGCAACATCGGTAAACGTAAGTGCGCTCGAACAGCTGCCGGAGGTGGTCGCAACTTGAAGCTTGAGCTGGTCGACACCCGCCGTTCCCGTCGCTGCGCTTGCGCGGATGAGCATGCGGAGGCGGAATGCGGCGCCCGTCGAGGAAAGCGTCGCCGAGGCGTTCTGCGCGGCGAGCGCGGAGCCCACTTGCAGGCTGTTTGCATTGTTGAACCATCGATACGCGATTTCCTGATAGGTTGTCGTCGTTCCGCCGGCAAACGAGAAGATGCCAAAAATATATTTGGACGTGGCGGCGGTCGTCATGCCGGCCGTATAGGTTCCGGTTGCGGTAACGATGCGATCCTCAAACGCCGACTTCGTGGTTGATGCTTCGATCGTGTAGCTCGCTCCGGCAGTGTATGACGGCGATCCCGTTTCGCCCGCGATCGCAATGAGAAGTTCGTTCGCGAGCGTCGTCGTTATATTGCCCGTGGTGAGCGTCGTGCTCTGCGTCGTCACGATCGACACGTTCTGCTGGTCGAGCGAATTCGCAAGCGAGATGCCGGCATATTCCGCTTCCATGCACGCCGGCGGGTTGCTCACGCTGCCGGAAATGGTCGTCGTCGTAATCCCTCCTGCGGCGCTTTCAACATAATAGAGGGCGTACGAAACTCCGGTGCCGATCAACGAGCTGCTCGTGATGGTTGCCGTTCTGAATGTGTCGCTTGCCGTATCGCTGATTGATAACCCCGTCGACGACGCGTTTGCCACAAAGGCGCTCACCGCAAGCCAATCCCCCGGGGTAACCGTGATTGCCGGCAAAACACAGCTCGTGCCGCTCGTCGGCGTCACGGATGTTATCTGGACAAGCGAGATAGCTGCCTTTGAATGGTTTACATATGCGAGCATGCATCCAAAAAATATGAGGATGCCGCCAATTATAAAAAGCTTCTGCCTGACCATTCGATAATAATAACAAAAAGCCGCTCCTTGTAAGTAGCGGCTTGTGAAACATGAGAAATAGAACTATGAACAACCGGCTGCTTTTAGCTTTCCGATTTTCGAGAGCCAGTTTACGTGGCCTCCGTTTTCGTTGGACGAGTGGTATTCGCCAACTGCCCAAAACGAACAATTGTCGGCTGGGTCAATCACAATATCCGTGTAATCCTCCCAGTTCGGAGCATCATTACGATCGCCTGTTCCAGCGGCGATCGTATACTCGGTTACGGGGATAATAGTAACTTCAGCTCTGAATTATTGTCAATCAACAGCTCGCATGATAAGATTTTTCGGACATTGGGGGGTCGTCTAACGGTAGGACAGCGCCCTTTGGAGGCGTTTATCGGGGTTCGAATCCCTGCCCCCCAGCCAATCGCGACGAGTGCCGTCGTTCTGAATTCTAGTGAACGGTTTTCTCGCATCAATGTTGAGGTTTCTCGACGCCAGTGTGAGGTTCGATCCGATACTTGAAACAATGAGTCGCTTTTCGGTCGTGAAATTGATCTGCCTACCATCCGCCTTAGGTGAGGCCCAAAAAAATGGGCCAAGCGTGTTACCAGCACGCTCAGCCCGTTCCTGCTAATCGCAGGACGTGCTCACCATAAGGAATGGTTATGGCGACCACGGTCCGCGACTTCAAGTCCATTGTCTGCAACTACTTCCTGCCTCTGGGGGAAGCAGAACCTTCCGACGTTCCCGCGCCGGAGCCTCAACATTCAACACCCGTTAGTCCAGAAAATCAAGTCTTGTCGACTTCGGAGTTGTGGGACGCAGCACGGGGGCTCGCAGATATCGCTTACAGCCTCCACAAGCGTGAAAGCGGAAGCACCGTAAATTTAGTTTCTGGCGACCTCGCGGGACGACCGCTCTATGCGGTCTCGATTGGGATTGGCGTGCCTCCAAAAACAAGACATTCACACTGGTATCGCTCCGCAAGATGGGTCACCAAATCGATGGAACTAATCAGAGGAATACGCAGGTCGCGGTATCGGTAGTACGTTTTCTCTGACAGTTCGGAATCGGAATCGGCTGGCTCAAAATCTGTGTCTGCACTGCATCGAGCCAGGGCATTGGGTTCAAGTTCGTGGAAATAGTCACTGATTATCTTCCGCGCATGCCTGATAGCCCTCGCGACTTCTTCCCTCGGCGGCACGGTGGCCGGTTCGTGTTCAGAGAGATTACGCAAGCCACGACCCTTCATACACCAATTCCACAGCTCGCGGCTCAATTTAGGTTTTGCGTACTTTCGAAACATGCGCAGCAGATCGACAAACGTTTCGATGTGTTTGAAAGATTCCTGATCGGAAGGAGCAATATCGGCGTCGAGGTTTCCTATATATACTTTTAAGGCCTGTTCGACGGCGCCAACACTTTCCCGCATAGCTTTGCGCAGCCCCTGCTCATAGCTCGAAACGTCTTCCCTTTTGAGGGCCCTCTTTGCGGCGTCGTACGCGCTACAACTCTCATTGAACCGCTCCGCAATCGATGCCACTTCGCAATCTGGAGTCATGCAGTTGCTACCCAAAACTCGCGGGCCAGTATACTTGGATCCCGCTCTTGCCGGCGAAGTTCGTCGCGCCGACTACCATATCCCTTGACAAGCATCCTGTGCATGGTATTGTGCAACAAGTCATTACGAATCAATCACTTACAGGAGGACCAGATGCAACAAGGGACACCTCGGCAGGAGCAAACAAGGCGGTTGGCTTCTTACATCCGAAACGGCTGGCAAACCGCGGAGCACCCGTGTTCCAGGTTTCACGGGTGCGTGGAATATCTCGGGGCCGGTCGCTACTCCGCTTGCCTTGCGGGTTCGGCGCTGATCGGCAAAATGGGCAACCCGAAGGCCGCCTTAAACCTATTCGCAGCGCGAGATAGAGACGAAAGACTGTCATCCTTTTTTGCTCGGGCGCTCGAAGTCTCCCGCGAT
>DATKNI010000006.1:0-20121 GCA_035541415.1 Minisyncoccota bacterium
GATGACCCTCTCAAAACCAAAGGCCCGCCCACAAGACGGGTCTTTTATTGTGCCGACGGGAGGAGTCGAACCTCCGACCTAGCGCTTATGAAACGCCCGCTCTAACCCCTGAGCTACGTCGGCAATTGCAGAATTACTATAAAAGGAATTGTCATCTATTTCAAATCCCATTCCCAATGTCGCCGCCCGGCGATATACTTATCTCCATGTTTGACCAACTCAAAAAAATCCAGGAATTGAAGAAATTGCAGGACTCGATGAAGCAGGAACGTGAGACCGTCGAGAAAAAGGGCGTGAGCGTAACCGTGAACGGCGCGATGGAAGTGCTTTCGATCACCCTCAATCCTTCGCTCGAGCAGGCGGAAGCGGAAAACGTTGTCCGCGAGTGCATCAATGATGCCATGAGAAATATCCAAAAGCGGCTCGCAAAGACGATGCTCGGATCGGGGCTTGGAGGATTCTAAGTAGGCGGGGGCAGACTGCCCCTCCCGACCCCACCCCTCGTTCGAGCTTTGCGTCTGCAGAGAAAGCTGAAATAAAACATCCCTTTATAAGGGCTCTCGGAGTCCGCGAAGGCGGACGAGAGGGAGACACGCGCCCAGCAGGGCGCGATGTCGAACCTTATAAAGGGATATTTTATTGCAGCTTGTTGCGGGGGCAAGACTCGAACTTGCTTCGGGAGCTTATGGGGCTCCCCGGAAAACCTTTCCCAACCCTCCCGCGATCAATCAGAAGTCATTAAAAAATTATGGAAAGAAATTTCGTAATGGGTTCTGACGTCCAAACGATTATACCGATTTTTTTAATGAATTGTCAAAGCACTCGATTAGTGCAATCATTCACATCATGAGGCAAACCGAGACAAAAAAAGGCGGGCCGAAGCCACAACCGCTCACCCAAAGGAACTATCTCCTCTTCGCCGTGGGGACGGTTGGCTCAAAAGCATTCCGGAAGCTCTATTATAATGTGGGAGGCAAAACCATCGACGTGCTTTATGACGGCGATCTGAGTTGCGCTTACTTCGTCACATCCGTATTAAAGATTTTCGACCTGATCGGCGCCATGCACACCACCGTCAAAGGATCGGTTGCCGATCTCAAGCAGCATGGCTGGAAACGGATTGCAAAACCCCGGGAAGGCGCCGTAATCGTCTGGGCCGCAAAGACGTTCACGAACGGCGAGACGCACCGGCACATCGGATTCTATCTCGGCAAGGGCAAGGCCGTGAGCAACAGCAGCAAAAACCGTTCACCGAAAATACATGCATGGGACTATCGTCCCGTGGAAGAAATCTTATGGCGAAAACCGTAGAAGACATCAAAAAACTTTTTGGCAACAAAAATATTACCCTGATGGGGCTCGGCCTTTTGGGCCGCGGCGTGGGCGACGCAAAATTTTTTGCGGAGGCCGGAGCGCATCTTACGATCACCGATCTGAAGACCGCCGAGGAACTCAAACCCTCGATTGACCGGCTCAAAAAACGCTTCCCGAATATTGTTTATCACCTTGGCGAACATGCGCTCGAGGATTTCGAAGAAAAAGATATGATCATAAGCGCTCCGAATGCGCCGCTCGATTCGCCGTTCCTCCTCCATGCGCGCGACCTCAACATTCCGATCGAGCGGGACGCGTCGCTTTTTGCAAAACTCACCGACGCAACCATCGTCGGGGTCACCGGCACGCGCGGCAAGTCGACCACCACGCACTTTATTTATGAAATTCTGAAAGCTGCCGGCAAGACCGTGTATCTCGGCGGCAATGAGCGGGACACCGCAACGCTTCCCCTCATTTATAAAGCGAATAAGGGCGACGTCGTCGTCCTCGAACTCGATTCATGGCAGCTGCAAGGCTTTGCGGAAGACAAGATCAGTCCGCACATTTCGATATGGACCAATTTCCTTTCCGACCACATGAATTATTACAAGGGGGACATGGAGCGCTACTTTGAAGATAAGGCCGCCATCGCACGGTTCCAAAAATCAGAAGATACCTTTATCACGACGCCGGAAATCGCAAAAGCCATCGAAGAACGGTTCGGCCCGCTTGCAAGCACGAGCGTCACCGATGCAACGTTTCCGTCCGATTGGAAGCTCGGCATCCCCGGGGAACACAACCGCCGCAATGCCGCGCTCGCCCGCGCTGCCGCGCTCGCGCTCGGCGTCTCGGATAAAATCATCCGAGCTACTTTTGAATCTTTCACCGGCTTGCCAGGACGGCTCGAATTCCTCGGCGAGAAAAACGGCATCGCTTTTTATAACGATTCAAACTCAACTACGCCCGACGCGACGATGGTGGCCCTCGAAACCATGGCGTCGCTCAGAACGCCGGACGGAAAACCTCGTCCGCTCGTTCTCATCGCCGGCGGCAACGACAAAGACCTCGACTTCAAAAAACTCACTCCCCAAATTGAAGCTCAGGCGCACTATGCCGTTTTTTTGAACGGGACGGCGACCGACAAAATTTTATCTATTCTTAATAAAGATTTTCCGCATGAAACGGCGCGCTCGATGGATGAAGCCTTCAGAAAAGCCATGGCGCACGCTGAAGCAGGCGCCGTGATCCTCCTTTCCCCGGCGGCGACGAGCTTCGGCCTCTTTAAAAACGAATATGACCGGAGCGACCAGTTCCGCGCCCTCGTAGCGGCAGTGCGGTAAAGTGCCGTGCCGCACCGCACCGCCGCGTCGCAACCGCCGCCGCAGCCGCAGCCGCCGCGCCGCTTTTTATTGAAAAAAACCTGCAAAAACGCTACTATTCGGTATATGTCCTCTGCCATCAATAAGCACGAACTTGAACATCTCGCCAAGCTCGCCCGCCTCTCGCTCGATCCGAACGAAGAAGAAAAACTGATCAAGGATCTCGGCAACATCCTGGAACACTTCAACGAACTCCAGGCACTCGACACGTCGAACGTAAAACCGATGGCCGGCGGAACGGACCTCAAAAATGTTTTCCGCGAAGACGGCGAGCGGGAAGAAACGAACAAAGGGGCCGGCACCGAAGCCTTCCCCGAAAGCAAAGACGGCTTCCTCACCGTCCCGCCGGTTTTTGAATAATTCCATGGAACTGCTCCGAAAACTCACCATCAAAAAATTTCACGAGGGCCTCGTCGATAAAAAGTTTTCTGCGCTCGAAGTGACGCAGGCCACGTTCAGCGAGATCATGTCCCGCAATCCGGAATTGAACGCATATTTAAGCACCGCTGAAGAGAGCGCCGTCCGGCAAGCGGAAGCCGTTGACCTCGCCATCGCAAAAGACGAAGAGGTTCCGGCGCTCGCCGGCGCTCCCCTCGCCATCAAAGATTGCATTTTAGTGAAAGACTTGCCGGCCACCGCCGCGTCAAAGATCCTGAAAAACTATGTGGCGAGCTACGACGCAACCGTCATCGAAAGATTAAAAAATCATAAAGCGGTATTCCTCGGCAAAACCAACCTCGATGAGTTCGCAATGGGCGCGTCGACGGAAAATTCCGCCTTCGGTGTCGTCAAAAATCCGCACGATACGACGCGGGTTGCCGGCGGTTCGTCTGGCGGATCGGTTGCAGCCGTCGCCGCCCACCTTGCGCTTGGCGCCTTGGGCACCGACACCGGCGGATCCATCCGTCTTCCCTCAAGTTTCTGCGGCGTGGTTGGCATGAGCCCCACGTATGGCGCTGTCTCGCGGTCGGGCATCATCGCGATGGCTTCAAGCCTCGACCAAGTCGGCCCCGTGGCAAAGACCGTCGAAGACGCCGCCATCATCTTTAACGCCATCCGCGGCCGCGATCCCCTCGATGCAACGAGCGTCGATGCCCCGTATAGCGAAAAGGAATTGTTCGAGCCGAATCTTGCAAAAATAAAAGGCCTCACCGTTGGCCTTCCGGAAGAATATTTCATCGACGGGCTCGAACCGGAAGTGAAGCACGAAATTGATACTTCGATCGAGAAGCTCAAAAGCCTGGGAATGAAATTCAAAAAGATCTCATTGCCGCATACCAAATATGCCGTTTCGGTTTACTACATCATCGTTCCGGCGGAAGTGAGCTCCAATCTCGCCCGCTTCGACGGCATCCGCTATGCGCGGCCGGCGAACGCCTCCGACAACCTGAGCGACCTTTACTTCAAAACGCGCGGCGTCGGATTCGGCCCCGAATCGAAACGCCGCATTATCCTCGGCACGTTCGTGCTCTCATCCGGCTATTACGATGCCTATTACGAAAAGGCCCAGCGCGTCCGTACTATCATCAAGGATGAGTTCGACAGCGTCTTCAAGGACGTTGACGTAATGCTCACGCCCGTTGCCCCGATGCGGGCATTCAAGATCGGCGAAAAGGCGGACGATCCGCTCGCGATGTACCTTGCCGACGTCTTCTCAATTCCGCCAAAGCTCGGCGGCTTCCCTGCGATCTCGATCCCGACCAAATCATCCGACGCGCTCGCAAAGGGCGAACTTCCCGTCGGCTTCCAGCTCATCGGCAAAAAATGGCGCGAAGCGGACATTTTGGGCATCGGCCAATTCTACGAAAAAATATAATCACGCATGCCAACCGCAACCACGACTCCAGCAACAAGCACGGTCCAAGCCGTCGCTTCGGCGACCATCAACCAGACCAAAATCGTCGGGCAGGCATTGCTCAACGCGTATTTCTCAAACCTTACCTGGCTCGAAATCCTGGGGCTTCTCATCACGGCGGTATTCGTCTATTTTATCGTGAAAATCGCGATAGAAACGAATTATTACGGCATCCGGATCGACCGTTTTAAGCATCTTGTTTTAAAAACGGACTTGAACAAACAGCTTGCCCAAGAAACGTGGGAGCGCATCCAAAATCATTTCTATAAAGGCAGTGAGAATGACATGAAAGTGGCTATTCTCGAAGCCGACAAAATCCTGAACGAAGCGCTCCGCGCGGCCGGCATGCCGGGAACCCAGCTCGGCGACCGCCTGAAGCGCGCGAGGACGAGCCAGATCCCCAATCTCGACGAGCTCTGGCAGGCGCACAAATTGCGCAACCAGATCGCGCATGAACCCGATTTCAAATTGAAGCGCGATCTCGCCGAGCGCGCGCTCGGCATTTATGAAGTTGCCCTCCGCAACCTGGGAGCGCTCGATTAAACAAAGTTATTGAATCGTGGTGCTGCCAACTGAGGTCACGATGATGCTATCGGTCCCTGGAATATAACTTCCGGTGAATTGGGTGGTGGTTCCGACGATCGGCGCGAGCACGGTGAGCGCTTTCGGATCTTTCGAGTTTGAAATGGTGATCTTGCCGCCGAATGAGCCGATGATGAAATACATTTTATTAACGTTATTGATGCCGAGCGCCCCCGTGAGCGAAATCTGCGACGACGTTGCAACGGCGCCGGCGGGAACCGTATAGAACGAAAGTTCCTTCAAGAGCTCCTGGTTGGCGGACGTGAGGCCCGCGAGCTGGGTGGCCTGCGCCGTGGTTGAAGCCGTGAGGGAATTCACTTGCGATGAAAGCGATGAAACCTGCGACGTAACATTCGCGCTCTGGCCGTTCAGTGTGTTCACCTGCGCGGAGAGCGAACTGTTCTGCATGAAGAAATAACCAGCTGCGCCGCCAAAACCGAGAATGAGAATGCCGCCCACGATCATGATAAGCTTCGTTTTTGATTTTGGAGACGACGGACGTGCGGCTGCCATGGCGCCCATGTTTGAAACTGGAGCGGCAGGCCGTGCGCCGGCGGAAACGGCCGCCGACATCGGCTTGTTTGCACTCATTGTCGGACCCTCGGATGAAGAAACGAGATCGCTCATGCGGATCACCTGCGGCCCCGTCATGGATTGACCCGCGCTCGCGGGCTTGGAAAAGAACGAGTTTGCCGATGTCCCCGCGGATCCGCTGGCAGAAATGGGCTTTGCGGCAATCCCGCCGCCGATCGCCTGGGTATTCAAAACAGAACTCGCGGCCGCAGGCTGGACCGCGCCGCCTTCAGCTTTTTTGAAACTGTCTTCGACATCGCCCCCCTGCCACCCCGCACCGACGAGCGCTGCCTTGATCGCGTCGCGAGAAGCGCCCAATTTGATCTGACTTGCAATGTAATCTACTAATTGATCGTGAACCATGTTCCCTGATGGTTAATTTATTTTATTTTACCACATTCACTGCCCGCCGTATGAACCTGGGGGCGGAACATACGTATTTTGGAGCTCGCCGCGCGTCGGAGCCTTCACCACGCCGACAACAAAACCGACGACAAGGAGAATGATGGCAATGATGACGACGATGCCGACGATCTGGGCGATGCGCATGAATGTTTTGCCATCGGTTGGGTTGCTCTCCGCAAGCGACGGCTTGAGCGCAACAAGATTTTCATACATGCAGTAGTTGTAGACCAAGGAAAACGGCGTAAAGAAAAGCGCGACGATCGATGATCCGACCGCCGTACCCGTCTGCCGCCCCACAATCCCAAAAGGAATATCGACGATGATATAGCAGATGACGAGGACGGCGACTTGCAAGAAAATGCGGCCGAAGACGGCCCACCAATATCCTTTTACATAACTAAAGCTATGGAGGAGTGCGGACATTCCGCGCTTGCCTTCAAAAATAACGGCGTAATTCGAAAAGCTCATCGCAATGCCGATCCAAATCGCCGGAAGAAGAAGCATGACGAACGATCCGACGCCCGTGAGAAGCGTGAGGACTCCGACCCAGAGGATCGGCCAGAACAATTTCCATCCCGCGCGATATGAATTGCCAAAATCAGTATTGTTGCGAAGGGAAGAAAGGGCGCCGGTTACTCCCGGGATGAGAATGACATAGCCGACGAGAGTGGCGAGGGCGCTCGGGATGGCATAATGGGGACTGAGCGTTTTGAAGATATCGGCAAGGCCCACGAGCACCATCGGCGGGAGGAGAATCCCGATAAGCAAGCCGAAGCGGTCGGAATATATTTTCCATGCCTTGCTCCATAACGATCCCACCGGGTCGAGCCTCGTCATGTTTTCCATAGTTCTATGATAGCACATCAAAAACAGCGTCTTGGGGACGCTGTTTTTGCCGCTATCGGCTAATAAATCCGCGCGGGCGACCGGATTCGAACCGGCGATCTGGTCCGTGACAGGGACCCGGGGACGGCCAACTCCCCTACGCCCGCATTTGGTTGGAATGAATATCCAAAAACTCTTCAAATATCCGTCTTTTCCTTTCCAAACACAAGTCCATACTATCGTAATACATGAATTTGTAAAGGTTTATTGAATCCGTCGTTGCATAGCAAAGCCGGAAACCTCTGTTGAAATAGAGCGTTCCGGAACCCAAAGATCCCCATTCTTTCAATTCATTTCGAAGTTTTTTGAGAAAGTTTTCACTGCCGCAGGTAAAGCCGGAAATCAATCCATGCACGGGATGCGGCCGGTCGTTCTTATGAAAAACAGTTCTTGAGACATGTCCGTCGCCATCAAAATATCCTCTCACGAAATGGCGAAGCGCGCTGGCTGGCACATCGGGGAAAACCATCGCCTTGCTTTTAGCCTGCACAAATCCTAACGTGGCCAGGTCTTCAAAGAGAATCTTGCTACCGATTTGCAATCGATAAAGCGGTTTCCAAACCGGGCCGCGTTGACGAACGCTAATTTTATGGTCCGAACCGAGAAGCGCTTGAATCTTTAAGAGCAGACCCTCGTCAGTTATGCCAAAATCTATATAATATCCTCCTTGCTTGGTCCTATACATGGCGCCATCCGCCGCGAAAAAACCAAGCACGTATGCCATTTCCGGCGACCATGTTTTAAAAAAATTTTCATTTTTGGTTTTTAGAATAGGCATCTCATGCCTATTCTCCCATACTGGTTATTAAATTTTTATTAAATAACCTCGCTGACAGGACCACCCTTACTGAATCAGCTTCAAAAACTCCTTCTCATCCAAGATCTTCACGCCCAACTTCTGCGCTTTCTCATATTTCGATCCAGGCTCGGCTCCCGCAACAACATAATCGGTTTTTTTGCTCACCGATTCGGAAGCATCGCCGCCCAATGCGCGGATTTTTTCTTTTGCTTCTTCGCGGCTCATCGACTCAAGCGAGCCGGTCAGGACGAATGTTTTACCGACGACATCGGGATGCGCGGATGTTTTCGGGGCCGGCAGGGTTTCCACGGTAACTCCGGCCGCCTCCAGGCGCTCCAACAATTTGATGTTGCGCGATTCATGGAACCAGTCGTGGATACTCTTCCCCACCACCGGGCCGATGTCAGAAATTTTCTGCAAATCTTCCGCAGAAAGCTTTTCAAAGGCTTTGGCGATTTTTTTAATGGAAATTTCATGATTGCCGCGGCCGGATTTTTTTGGAGCGGAGCTTTTCGGGCTGGAACCCTTCGGGCCGGAGCCGCCGCCAAAATCAATGTTTTTCGCAAGAAGCGCGGCCGTTTCTTCCCCAACGTGGAGAATGCCAAGTGCATACAAAAAGCGCGGCAGGGTCACGCGGCGCTTTTCGGCCGCTTCGCGCACAATGTTTTCCGCGGATTTTTCGCCGAATCGTTCAAGCGCGGCAATGTCGCCGGCCCGCAGCGTGAAAATATCCGCAGCATCGGAAATCAAACCCTCATCCAAGAATTTATCGATGATTTTCGGCCCGAGGCCTTCGATGTTGAATGCGCCGCGCGAAACAAAATGATAGAGCTGCTCGCGATGCTGGGCGGCGCACGCCTTCGATGAGCAGCGATGAATGGCGCCGACGCGTTCGACAGGCGAACCGTCCACCGGGCATCGCAACGGCATCGTGAAAACTTTTTCCTTGCCGGTGCGGAACTCGGGAAGCACGCGCGTGATCTGCGGGATCACATCGCCTGCGCGCGAGATGATCACCGTGTCTCCGATGCGCAAACCAAGCCGTTCGATTTCATCGGCATTGTGGAGCGTCGCGTGCGTGATCGTCACGCCCCCGACGTTCACCGGCTCCATCACGGCGACCGGCGTGAGCGCGCCGGTGCGGCCGACCTGCACCTTGATATCGCGGACGATCGTCGTCGCCTCGCGGGGCGAAAATTTATACGCAATGCCGGCGCGCGGCGCTTTCCCGATGATGCCGGCGCGGTCGAACGTGGCGTTGTCGTTCACGAGCACCACGGTGCCATCGATTTCATACCCGAGCTTTTCGCGGTGTTCCGCCCAGTAATTGCGGAATTCAAAAACATCGGCGAGCGAAGAAGCGGGCTCGTTGTTTGGATTCGTTTTGAACCCGAGCGCCGCAAGGAGCAAGTGTTCTTCTTCGTGCGTCGTCTGGCCAATGTCGGTCACGATGTCATATTGGAACGAATCGAGGTTGCGGCTCGCGGTTATTGAAGGATCGAGCTGGCGGATGGAGCCGGCCGCGACGTTGCGCGGGTTTGCATATATTTTTAATCCTTTTCGCTCCTGCTCTTTATTCATCTTTGCGAACTCCTTTGTGGTAAGAAATACCTCGCCGCGCACCACGAGCCGCTTGACGGTCAAATTATATTTCGAAGGATTGAGCCCGAGCTTTTTGAGATTCGCTTTCGTCGCTTCGACGTCGTGGATGCTGAGCGGAATCGCTTCCACCGTTTTGAGATTTTGCGTGACGTCCTCGCCTATCATGCCGTCACCGCGCGTGGAGCCGCGGACAAAAACGCCGTTCTCGTATTCAAGTTCGATCGCAAGGCCGTCGATTTTGAGCTCGTTATAAAAAACCGGTTCTCCGGATTTTGCGCCGCCGGATTTTGCGGCGCCGGCGCCGGCGCGGGCGCTGGCATCGCCGCCGACAATCGGCCGGCCAAGATAATTTTCCAAACGCTCCACCCATGCGCGCATATCGTCTTCGCTGAAAGCGTCGTTGAACGACGTCATGCGAACTTCGTGGTGCACTTTTTTAAATTCTTTTAATGGTTGGCCCGCCACGCGCTGGGTCGGCGAATCGGGCGTAATGAGGTCCGGGTACTGCTGCTCCAAGTCAAAAAGCTCCTTTTTGAGGGCGTCTTCGGCTTCCGGAGATATTAATTCTTTATTAAATGTGAGGCGGGACTGCCGATACTTATTGATCTCCTTGCGCAGTTTCCCGATCCTTTCTTTGGCTTCGGATTTGTTCATCCTCTTATTACTACCACGGAATCCTTTCCCAGTGGAGCATTCGTGGAACCCTTATGGGAATGTGGTGGAAGCCGTGGCCAGGTTTACGAAAAATGCGCGGCGGGCGCCGAGCGACGTGCCGATCGAAACGGCATATTTCACGGCAGGATTATTGAAGCAGTCAACGCTGTTATTCCCTGCATCGTAACAGGTGATTTCGTCGGAGGCGCCGTTTAAGAATGGCGCTGGCGCTGGCAGCGCGGCAGTGCACCGGGGATTTCCGGCGATCGTTTCCGTGGAACAGAAAATGCTGAAGAGCGTCCAATTGATGCCTGTGTCTGCCGCAAAGACGGCGCGCGCGGAACTGGCCGAATTCGTCGAAGCGCGGACTTGATACAAAAGAAGGATGCCCGCAATCGCAATCGCGCCGAGCATCGCGCCGCCGAGCGAAAGGACGGCGATGAGCATGGCCTGACCGCGGCGGAATGTGCGCTTGGAGTCCATATAGATATTATACGGCATACAAAAGAAAATCCCTGATGGACGCGCAAGCATCCATCAGGGACAAAAAGAACTAAGGGCCCACAACGACTTTCACCAAGCCGACAGCCAAGCTCGGTGAATACATCGTTTGCGGCTTGGTAGGCGCGATCACGATGGAGGCATTCTCATTGAAGATTCCTCCTCCCAGAACGTACGGGCCATCGCCCAAGCCGTCGAATGCCGGATACCACGTAGTTCCTGCATCTGGCGACCAAGCGGTAGCGCCAAAAACACTTCCCGCCGTACTTGGATCGGCTGCCAGGATCCCCGGACTTGAAACCGTTTCCCATGTGGCACCCAAATCAAACGATCTGATGCCAACGGCAGGAGACAGGCCAAGCAGGGTCGCATACACGATCGCTGGACTTGCCTTGCTGTCGATTGAGATAAACCCATAGACCCCAGCCGTGCTGAATGTCCATAGATCGCCTCCGTTTGTGGATTGGTACAAGCCGCTTTGCGTCCCAAGAAACAACATCTCCGGATTCAGCGGATTAACCGCCACCGGCGACGTCGTCTGATCGGAAGGCAAACCGGCAGTTGCAATTGCGTAGGTTTTCCCTCCGTCCGTGGAACGCAACAACCCAATCGTGCCGCCGGATGCCGTAATGTAGATGACACCTTGGCGCGCAGGATCAAACGTCATGCCAACAATCGTCGAAACCCCTTGGGGAGACGGCAGCGAAACCACGTGCCACGTAGCTCCGCCGTCGTGGCTTTCGTTTAAGCCATTCGACAGTGATGCAGCGATCACGTGAGCCGAGTCGAATGGATCGACCCGCACGCCCGCAATGCCGCCGGCAAGAACCTTTGACCAGGTTGATCCGCTGTCCGGACTTTTGAACAATCCTCCATTTTCTGTCGCAAGATAGAGGTTGTTCGGGGATTTTTCGTCCACTGCGACATCGGTGCCATACCACATCGAAAGACCCTGACTGGAAAACTGCCATGTTTGAGCAGCGTTATTCGTATGGTAGACGCCCGCATTCACAAACGTTGCAAGCAGTGCGTTATCCCCTGACGCAAGCGGAAGCAATGTCCCGGTCGGTCCTGAAAAAATAACGACACCGCCAAAGCCCTGTCCAACCGGCATCCCAGAATCGGCGGCAGCGAACGTTTGTCCGCCGTCGGTCGATTTGTATACCGCATGGAATTGCAAACCGGATAAATAAATAGTTTGCGCATCCACCAGGTCAGGAACTATCCGTTCGACATCGAGCGCGCTTGCAAGCGCCGTCCAGGAGTTCCCGTTGTCCACGCTCCGATAAAGATCGGCTGTCGTGGAACCCGGACTTCCGAGGACGGCATAGACGGCCGTAGCCACAGGATCTGCCGCGATATCAATTACTGACGTGTCACCTGCGGCAAGGCCTTGGGTTTTCTGCGCCCAGGTGCTGCCGCCATCGGTCGAAACGTACAACCCATGGTCGGTGCCGTAATAAATGATGTTGGGATTTGCAAGGTCTACGGCGAGCGGATTATGAAGGACGCCCGGCGTGGAACTCGCTCCAATGATCGGCGAATTGGGCAGCAACGCCCAGGCGTCGCCGGCATTGGTGGATTTATACAACCCTTTGCCAGGAACGCTCAGGTAGATCGTTGCGGCATTCGTCGGATCCACATTCATGCTTCCGATAAATCCGCCGCTTTGCGCCACCGCAACCTGCTTCCATGTCGCACCGTGATCGGTGGATTTCATGAAATCAAGTCCTCGCAATGGCGCATAGATGACATTGCCGTTAGCCCAGAGATCAGAAACAGCGGCCCAGTCCAACAACGAATTGGTCACCATGATTTCCCATGTTGACCCGCCATCGCTGCTCGTATAGAGCGCTCCCAGATTGCCATCATCAGCATCGGCGTAGACAATGGCCGGATTGGCCTTGTCTTGCGCAAGCACTGTGACGAGCCCTCCGGAAGGCGCGGTGATTTGCCACGAACCGGATGGAACCGGCCGGGCATAATTGAGAGCAACGCTTGCTGTCCCAAATTTTGTCGGGTCAGCAACACTCGTCGCGGTTACCGTGGCAGCGGTCGGCATGGCCGAAATCATCTGCGGGGCCTGATAGAGACCGCTCGCAGAAATCGAACCGACATCAACCGACCACGTCACCTGAGTATTTGGCGTGTTGGATACGGCAGCCGTGAATTGCTGCGTAGTTCCAACCGTCATCGTCTGCGTTTTTGGCGAAACCGTAACGGTAATCCCTGCCGTCGGCGGCATGAGGGTAACCGTTCCGGAACCAGTGGTCTTGTTGTCCGCCTGGCTCGTTGCGGTAATCGTTGCCGTGGATTGTATCGTGATCGATGCAGGAGCCGTGTAGAGGCCGCCTGCAGAGATCGTGCCCAATCCGCTCGATACGCTCCACGAAACATTGGTGTTTGTGGCGCCTGTCACGGTTGCCGTGAACTGCACGGTCTCACCTTGCGTGGCTTGCGCCGTTCCCGGATTCACCGTAACGGTGATGGGAGGCGGCGTCACGGAATTAACCGTAACAGTCACCGCTTTAGTCCCACTTGAACCGCCATCACCGGCGCAGGGTCCGAGCGTATATACCACGCTCGTACCCGATCCCGGATTTGGCGTTACCGTCACCCCGGATGCATTCGATGCAACACTCCCGGTCCAATCGGTCTGAGCCGGATTAGCGGATGCCGTACAGGGCGTAGCCCCGTTCGTATTCTGGGTGCTGTACGAAAGCTGGATCGTATCACCTGCCGTTATCGTCGTCTTTGACGCCGTGAACGACACAATGGAAGCGGGAGGCGGTGGCTGCTGTTGAACAGAACCAGCGCCGCCGCAGGACGCAAGAAACGCCATCGCAAACAAAACGAGTGCGACGACAATCAGTCGAACCTTCATAAACTCCTCCTAGTACCATCAATGTTAAATTCGCATGAACGAGAAAGGTCGCCCCATCACGTCTTGCGGCTACCTATATTATACGGAAAAAATCGTTTTTGGCAAGATTACCGAAGCTCTACTGCCCTTGGCAGCCTGGCTGGTCGGGACCGCATTCACCGGTGCTCGGGTTCTGAATCGTCACCTGAACGGAGTTCGTGGCAGTGACATTCTTATTATTCTTCACGCCGTAGCACAAAAGGTTGTAGGTGGTGTTCTGGGTTGGACTTGCAGAAATCGATCCATCGGCATTGTTGCTTCCGTCCACACTCAAAGATTTCCCATTGAACTCGCCACCGGAAATCGAACATGATGAGACACTCTGGCAAGAATACGTGAGCGTCGAATTCGATGGAACCACGATAGATTGAGGAGTGGCCGAGAAAATCGGGCACGAGGGTGGTACACCGCAAAGCGCCTGACCGTCGGCGGGACAATTGAGCGATGATTTGGTGAAGCTCACGGAAAGCGTCCGGGTTGGGGAACCATCTTTTGTATTTCCAGCCCATGATGTTCCGCTGAACGTTGCGGTTGCCGTGTACGTGCCAAGTGCGAGGCCGGTTGAAGAAACATTAACAGTCACCGTATCTGCTGTTGAGGTCGTACCAAGCTGCTTGGCGTCGCTCGAGGGCGAAACGATGAGCCAGTTGCTCCCCGACTTATACGTTACCGTCTCGCTCCACGTGAGGCCCGATCCTTTGGTGCCGTTATTGCTCACACTGATCGTCTGGGGGCCAGCCGCATTAAAAGTGAGCGATCCTGGGCTAATGAGCATGCTTGCCACCGGATTCCAATTGATATTAAACGTCGCCGAAGGAAGTGCTGCGGTGATCGTTTGCGATGGAACCGGAAGCACGACGGCCGCTTGCGCCTGCGGAATAAGCTCCTTGCTCAAGGCAAAAATAGCATCGATGAGCGAGGAATGGAGTGCTATGGGATTTTTATTCAGATCGTTAACCGTGTAACCCGTAGCCGTTCCTGGTGCGACGATATAGTTCCCGAGTGTTACGTTCTTATAGGTTTGCGAATATCCCGAGCAGTAGTGATTCGAACAGAGATCACCAGTCGGGCCGGTAACATCCCACGTCGCAGATACCTGTTCTCCGGTCTCTGAGTTCACGGAATTCACCGTGATCTGGCCCGGCGGAGGCGGAGCGGCGGTCACTGTCACGGTCGCTGAACCTGATTTTGAAGCATCAGCCTGGCTCGTCGCCTTGATCGTGACCGTTGCGGGCGATGGAACCGTTGCCGGCGCCGTGTATAAGCCGTTGCTCGAAATGGTTCCGTTGCCCGATCCTCCAACCACAGACCACGTGACGGCGGTGTTTGCTGATCCGGTAACCGTGGCGGTGAACTGCTGGGTTTTGCCCGTCTGAACGCTCGCCGTGGACGGGGAAACCGTTACCGTGATGGCGGGAGCTATGATGGTGAACGGCAGAGAAACCGTGGAAACACCAATGCCATTTGAGGCGGTGAGTACCAGGGTGTATGAGCCCGGCGAAAGACTGCTCACATTGAGATTAGAATTGATCGAATAATCATTATCGCCGCCGTAATCGATAGTGACCGGGACCCCACCGGGACAGGTTTCGCCCATCGAGCCCAGGGTCGATATCGTTGTGGGCATAGATCCTGAAAGCGATGTGTTTGTTACGGACCAGCTTACGGTATTGACGCTTTGCGGCGTCCTGCAGGTGCACTTGACATCACACGTGGAGTTTTTCGATCCACCCAAGACATCGCCCGTAACCGTGAGGGTGCTCGTTGCGCTTTGCGGCGTAAGCGACGCCGTGAGCTTCGGCCCGAAGCCGCCGCCGGTGACGGTGAACGTCGCCGACGTCCCTGGATTACCCTTAAATACAGTCGTACCCCGGTCGACGCTGGTCAAATTGACGGTATAGACTCCCCCGGTAAAACCCCCTGTGGGAATCGAGAATGAGAAGCTGTAATCATTGGAAAAACCGGCTTGGAACGGAGGGCCACAATTTCCTAGCTTACCTCCCTTGGTGAGCGTTGGGATAATGCTGCCATTTGCAACTTGCTGACCCAAAGAATTTACAACGGTATACCCAACCGAGTCTATAGTATCCCAGTCGACGGTTGTATAAGCGTTTTGGTTATGGGCGCATTGAGTTGCTTCTTCTGTCCAATTGGAATTCACGCTCCCGGAAACTACTACTGAAGTTCCGGCTGATACCGTCGACGAAGAAAGCGACGCGAGCATACTGCCTTCGTGATATAAATTCACCTGGGCCGAAGCGTTATGCGTCCCGAGATAAATCCCCGCCGCAGCGACGATCGCGATTACCGCAAAGGCTATGGTTTTATTGTTCATGACTCGCTTCATGTTATTGCGCAACGTAGCTTATGATGACTTCGTTTCCCGTCCCCTGCGGATAAATGGCAAGGTTCGCCTCGGAGCCGTCCGTATTCTTGGCATAGATGCTGTCGAGCTGGGGCTTTGATTGCTGATTGGTGATGGTCCATCCGTTCGCTGAAAAGTAGGCGGTATATTTTGCAAAGAGCGCTGCCATTGTCATCGAGGAGTTCCACTGTGCCGTGTACTGATTTGTGGATGCCGCGTAATTCAAAGAGTAGCTTGAGCCGATGCTCGCGTTCGGATCAAGAATGAGATCCTTGGGGAAGCCAGCTACCGTCTGGCCCTGGGGAGCGAACGTCGGCTGGGGAGCGCCGGTCTGCGTACCTGTGCCAGGATTTGAAGGATTCTGGGATGCGTTCGGCTTCCAGAAAATAAGCAAAAGGACGATCACTACAAGAGCGACGATGCCGATCCAAATCAGGACGCTTCCCCGACGTTTATTCTGCATATACATTAATGATAGCAAACCGGAAAATCGCGGTGTGGATAAGTGGAAGATACTTGCAAAATCAACATTTTATGGGCGGCGTGGGGCTGCAATCCATCTGGCGCGCGCTCACCGATGTTTCAAAATATAAGGTCGTGCTCGCAACCGCCTGATCGGTTGAGCTCGGCGAGATCCCAATAACGATCGTGATGAGCGGCGGCGAACCGTCGCCCTCGAGCTGTCCCCGAAGCGTAAACGAGAGAGCCCGCACAGTAACATCACTGCCGGTGAGCGGCTGGGCCACGCCGGCGTTTTCGTTCAGGTTGCTCCGCATCAGCGTGCCGCTCGCAAGCGAATACGTGGTGCTCACGGAATTGGCGTTCAGAAAATTGAGTGCCGAACATTGCCAGACCGGATATGTATTCCCCGATCCCGAGTGGCCCACCTGCTGGCATCCGCACACCGCGAGCGACGGGCTGTCGTTCAATTTGCCGTCGTCCGGATGGCAGAAAAGATATCCGGTACGGGCCTCGCGCGCCATCTGTTCGATCGCAAGGCTCACCGTGCTCTGCGCGGCAATCAAATCGCCCACTTGCCGCTGGGTGCGCAGCGCATTGATGAATCCGCCGACGGCGATCGCCACGAGGATCGAAAAGAGTCCCATCGCGATGATCGTCTCGACGAGCGTGAAACCTTTTTGGGACGCGGAACTTTTTTTGATGGTGTTATGGATGCCAGTCATAGAAATGGTCTTCCAGGGTGACGGTTTGATTCGTAAAGACGCCGCTCGACCAGGTGACGATTGATTCGACATCAATTTCCGTAGACGTGGGGACGGTGATGTGGATGATTCGCGAAAAGTTGCTTTGCACGAGCTTGCTTTGATCTTGCGCCGGCAAGTCGGATCGGTATCCGTACATCCCGTTCACCGGATCGAAATAGAGCGTGCTGCCGCCATTGCCGGGCTGGAGCGCGGTGCTCCCAAAATCAACGGTATAATCGCCCGAGCTACAGCAGACTCCCCAATTGTTGCCGCTCGCGGAATACACATCGTTATCGATAATATTTTTGGTGACTTCAATGCCCTCGGCGGCAAGGTATGCGGCAATGGTCTGGTTGGTTGCAAGGCGGTTCAAAGAAAATGAGCGCGCAAGAAGGTCGAGGATGCTAAAGAGCGCGACCACCAATATGGAAAGGGCAATGATAGTTTCGAGGAGGGATTGCCCGCTCCGCGCGTTCGGCTTGTGTGGATGGTTACTGGAACGTGCCATGTTAGAAATTGACTTGCCCGGCGGGGTTCACGGAAATCGTGGACGATGCCGCCTTGTCATCGGTCGTGAGATGCACATATAAAGTTGACGTCGTCTCGAAATGAACCGAACCGTCTTGCACCATCACCGTCGTGGGATTGGGAGGATAGAAGAGCACGGTATCGAGCGCTGGCATGGAGATCGTCCCCGTCGCAAGCACAAGGCCGGTCGTCACGGGGATCTGCCAGGAGAGTCCGGAGTATTCGAGCATGTCGTTCGTGGACCATTGCCAGGTGCTGCTCGTTTCAATCGTGGCAAGACTCGGGCATGTCGCCGATCCCTTGGGGCTATAGGCAAAAAGCGAATACTGCTGCTTGACCTGGTCAAAATAGACTCCGTAGCCGCAGGTGAGCCCGGCATCGAGCGAATACGCGGCAATGGCGAGCTGCTTGGCCTGCAAGATGAGGCCGGCAACTTTGGCTGATTCAACGGAAAGGGCAACTTGCTTCTCCCCGGCCCGGTTATACACGAGCGTCACGGTTGCAATAAAAACGATGACCCCAATCGTGACGAGGAGTTCCACAATCGTAAAGCCGCGGGTCTCGCGCACCATATCCTTGATTTTACCACAGGGTTTCGCGGGCATTACAAACTCACGAGCCGGAAGTATGCCGATGCGCCTGCAAATGCCAAGAAAAATACCAGTGCGGCGCCAATCGCGAGAAACGGCGCAAACGGGAGCGACTGCTTCATCGTCTTCCGCCGGACGATGATGGCGACGAGGCCGACGAACGCGCCGATGACAAACGAGCTCCCCGTGACAAACGCAATGTCGGGCCAGCCAAAAATGAGGCCGAGCGGAATCGCAAGCTTCACGTCCCCGAGCCCCATCCCCCGCCCTTTCGTGACGGCAACGAGGAGGGCAAAAAAGAGAAATGCGCCGAGTGCGGCGAGCAGATGATTTTCCCAAAGACTCGCCTGGAATCCGGCAAGGACGGCATACGATCCGAAGAGCGAATGGTTTTCAACGCCAAAAAGCCCGCCGATCGCGATCAGCATAAAGATGGCAACGACGCCGAGCGCGGCATTCAATTCGTCGGGTATGATGCCGAGGCGGAAATCGATCACCGCGATCAAGAGCAGCAGCTCAAAGACAAGAACCCAGAATGCGGAAAGGATGGTGAATGCATCGGGCCGCGGGCCGGTCAGCAAAAACGTTTCCATCGGGACAAAGGCAAAAATGCAGGCCGAAAGAAGTTCCACGGCCGGATACTGCCACGAAAGCTTTGCGCCGCATCCCCGACAGCGCCCGCGCTGGATGATAAAGCTCGCAACCGGGACGAGCTCATACCAGTGGAGTGTTTTCCCGCAGTGCGGACAGTGCGACCGTCCGCCGATCACGCGCGGGTCGCCCACGATCTGGTCTTCGCGGTAGCGCATCGAAACCACATTCAAAAAACTGCCGATCACGAGGCCGAAAACAAAGAGGATGCCGTAGAGCATGCGTCTATTGTAGCATGGCGAAAACGCAAAACCCCGCGCGAGGCGGGGTTTTGAAAATCTGAATAAACCAGATTAAAGAGAAATACAATACTGAGGAGTAGTGCACGTCGGCCTGTTGGTACTCGTCTGACCTGCTGCCGTAAAGTTTGCCGGAGCAGTGTAATTATTCCAGACATTCCCAGTGCCGTTTTCCAAATTAGCGGCCAATTCGTATGCAGCACCCGCCGCACTCCAAGCGTAAATGTAGTGTTGTCCCGAGCTTGGATCATCCGGAATTCCGTTGACGCCAATGGAAGCTCCCGTAAGCACAGTGCCCACCTGGGACCATGACGCCGGACTGGGAATCGGATAGGCTCCGTTTTTGTTGTAGTAAAGTTCGAGACCGTTCTGAACTTCATGGAGGTCAGCGACACGACGCGCATCGCGGCCAAGCGATTGCGTCGGGCCGAGACCAACCAACACGACAGAAGCCAAAATGGCGATGATCGCAACGACGATCAAGATTTCAATAAGGGTGAAACCTTTATTACTTTTATTCATGTGAGAAGTTAAAAGTTGAATGATGTTTCCCGTTGTCAATCGACCTTTTCTTACTTTTAATCATAACAAATGCATCATTCCGGCCTGTGGAAAGCTACCCAAAGCTCGTGGTAAGCCGGTAAATCGGGATAAGGACCGAAGCAAACAAAAGGCCCACCATAAGGCCCATGCCAATCATGAGAACCGGCTGGATGAGGTCGACAAGATTCGAGGTCAACTGGTCGGCTTCGCGGGTGAAGATGCCCGAGAGGCGGTTGAACATATCTTCCATTTTGCCAGTCGTTTCTCCCACCGCGATCATCTGGGGGACGAGATCCGGGAAAAGGTCTTTGCTCTTTGCGAGGCTTTCGGAAAGCAAAACGCCTTGGCGGACGTCTTGGGCAACACTCTCGACTGCTTCTTTGTAGAGCGTGTTGTCGATCATGCGCGAAATGATTTCGAGCGCCTGCGCAATCGGGATGCCGCCATGGACGAGAAGCGCGGCGCTATTCCCAAAGCGCGCCAAAATCACCGGCCGATACACTTTATTCACGATCGGAAGTTTGAGTT
>DATKNI010000007.1:0-5759 GCA_035541415.1 Minisyncoccota bacterium
ACAACGAAGCGCGCTTTGGCGCAAGGCTTTTTTTTCGGGGGAAAACGTGGAAGAATAGACTCCATGGAGCCCCGCTACGATATTAAAGAGGTTGAAACCCGCATTTCCAAGGCCTGGGAGGATTCCGGCCTCTTCAATCCCGATATCTGCATCGAGCAAGGCAAAACCGACGCCGACGCGGAACCGTTCTCGATCGTGCTTCCGCCGCCGAACGTGACGGGCGTATTGCACATCGGCCACGCGTATGAAGACGCATTGCAGGATGTCGCCGTCCGCTATGCGCGCATGCAGGGCAAGCGCACGCTCTGGGTGCCTGGCACCGACCACGCCGCAATCGCCACGCAGGCAAAAGTAGAAAAAGAATTGTCAAAAACGGAGAAGAAATCGCGCTTCGATCTCGGCCGTGAGGAATTTTTGAAGCGGGTGAATGATTTTGCCAAAGCGAGCCACGACACGATCGTAAAACAGGTGAAGCGCCTCGGCGCATCGCTCGACTGGACGCGCGAGGCATACACGCTCGACGAGAAACGCTCGAAAGGCGTCCGCACCGCATTCAAAACGATGTACGACCTCGGCCTCATCTATAGAGGGAACCGCATCGTCAACTGGGACCCCAAGGGCGGCACCGTGATTTCAGACGACGAAGTCCAACACGAAGAGCGCACAGCCACTCTCTATACATTCCGCTACGACAAGAACTTCCCTATCGCCGTCGCAACCACGCGCCTTGAAACCAAGTTCGGCGATACGGCGGTCGCCGTCCATCCGTCAGACGAGCGCTATAAGCAGTATGTCGGCAAAGAATATGACGCCGTATTTTGCGGCGAACCAATCCATATCAAAATCATCGCCGACGAATCGGTTGAAAAAGATTTTGGCACGGGCGCTTTGGGCGTCACGCCCGCGCACAGCATGATCGACTGGGAGATCGCCGAACGACACAAGATCCCAGCAAAGCAAGTGATCGACGAACGCGGCAAGATGACGGTGGACGGGATCGTTAACGGCAAGAAAACGGAAGAGGCCCGCATGCTCGTCGCGGAAGAGCTGCGCAAAAACGGTTTGATGGAAAAGGAAGAAGACGTGGTGCAGAATGTTTCGATTGCCGAACGCACCGGCGCGATCATCGAACCGCTGCCAAAATTGCAATGGTTCGTTGCGGTTGATAAGCCATTTGCGCATGGCTCGGGATTTTTGGGCATCGGCACAAAAACGACGACGCTCAAAAAATTGATGTATAACGCCGTCGCAAGCGGCAAGGTGAAGTTTACGTCTGAACGTTTTGAAAAAACGTATTTCCATTGGATCGATAACCTTCGCGACTGGTGCATCTCGCGCCAAATCTGGTTTGGACACCGCGTGCCGGTTTGGTACAAAGGCAATGAAATTTATAGCGGCGTTGAAGCCCCTGCAGGCGACGGCTGGGAGCAGGATCCCGACACGCTCGACACGTGGTTCTCGTCGGCGTTGTGGCCCTTCAGCACGCTTGGCTGGCCGGAACAAACGCCCGACCTCAAAACTTATTTCCCGAACTCCCTTATGGCGCCGGGCTATGAAATTCTTTTCCTCTGGGTTGCCCGCATGATCCTTATGGCCGGCGTACTACTCAAGGATATTCCTTTTAAAACCGTTCTCATCCACGGCATCGTCCGCGACTCGAAAGGCCAGAAATTCAGCAAATCGCTCGGCAACGGCATCGATCCCCTCATCCTTGCCGATACCTACGGCGCGGATGCATTGCGCATGGCGCTCATCGTGGGCGCTCCCGTGGGCAATGATGTGAAGTTCGATGAACAGCGCGTGAAAGGTTACCGCAATTTTTCAACAAAAATTTGGAACATCGCCCGGTTTATCCACATGAACAAGCCGGCCGGCAGCGCTTCGGAATCATTAAAAAATAATGAAAAGCCTCGTGACGGCGGTGAATATATAAAAGAATTCAATACCCTCAAAAAAGACGTGACGGCGCACATCGAAGCCTATGAATACCATCTTGCGAGCGAAAAGGCATATCACTATATCTGGCATACGCTTGCCGACAAGATTATAGAAGAGCAAAAGGCAAAACTCCGCGACGGCAGCGCCGCAGAAAAAGAAGCCGCCTATCGCCTCCTTGAACATCTCCTCCTGGAATCGCTCAAAATGCTCCACCCCTTCATGCCATTCGTCACCGAAGCGGTGTATCAGATTTTCCGTCCGGGCCGCATGCTCATGGTGGAGCGCTGGGAATAATTCAGAACTCCGGAGCGCGGCGCATGCTAAACTGAATACATGGTGGTTGCCGCATTGATTCTCGGTCTCCTCCCGGGCTTCGCCTGGCTCATTTTTTATCTCGGCGAAGAGCCGCACCCCGAACCGAAGCGCTTCATCGTGCTCACGTTCGTCGTCGGCATCGCCTTCGGCTTTTTTACGATCGGCATCGAAGAGCTCTTCAACAGCGCCGCCGGATCGATCGGCATCCAGGAGCTTTCGATCGTCTCCCTCCTTGCGCTCGCCCTCATCGAAGAACTGATGAAATTCGCGGCGGCGCATTTTGTGATCGCAAAAAACGCGGAGTTTGCCGAACCGGTCGACGCGATGATCTACATGGTTGTCGCCGCGCTCGGCTTCGCAACGCTGGAGAACATCGGTGCGATCGCGAATATCAGCCTTGGCGGAACCCAGACGGCAATCGTCGCGAGCGTATTCCAAACGGTCTCACTCCGCTTTATCGGCGCAACGCTCCTCCACTCGCTCACGTCGGCCATCATCGGTTATTACTGGTCGCTCGGCCTCGCCCGCGGCAAGGAGAAGCGCTATCTTGTCCCCGGTTTCATTGCGGCAACGGTCATCCACGCCACCTTTAATTACTTGGTTTTAAACTATGGCGACATCGCATACGCTGTGATATTCTTAATGGTGATAGGATTTTTCGTATTGCACGACTTTGAAAAGTTGAAGGAGCAGCCTGCGGTAGTTTCTTCGTAACAAATATTTTATAATTTCTCATATACCATGGACGCAAACGATAAAAGCTTTTTTGAACGGCTCGTGGGCGGCAAAAGCGAACCCCAACCGGAACCGTATGAGATCGAGCTCGCCCGATCGAACTCCGGCATTTTGTCTTCCGCCAAACCGCACACGCGCACCAAGCGCAACGACGCCGACTGGGCGCAGGGCGAACCGGAAGGCCAGCTCACCGTGGACGTTTATCAGACCGCCGATGACATCGTCGTTGAGTCCGCGATCGCCGGCATCCGCCCGGACGATCTCGATATCACGGTGACGACCGATTCGATCTCCATCCGCGGCGCCCGCGAACACGAAAAGCTTGTAAGCGACGAAGACTACCTCTACCAAGAATGTTATTGGGGCCGCTTTGGCCGCTCGATCATCCTCCCCCAGGAAGTCGACCCGGAGAATGCCGACGTCCGCTTCAAGAATGGCATCCTCACGGTCCGCCTGCCGAAAGCCAACCGCAAGAAGACCCGCAAGCTCAAGGTCAACATCGATTAATTCGCGCACGGACCGCCGCTTGCAAGACCGGCGGTTTTCGTTTATACTTTCAAAACTATGAGAAAATGTGCACGATGCGGTAAAGGTTCCCAGATGCAAGGCGCGCGGCGTTTGCTTCGCGGCCACTACAATCCGGTGAACTGGTCCCGCAAATATCCCAATCTGCAATACGGACGCCTCGACGGCAAGCGCGCGCTTTTGTGCACCCAGTGCCTCAAGACGCTCCACAAACCGGCGCGCAAAGTCTTCAAAAAGACACCGGCGCCCGCGGCAGTAGCGGCGTAAACAACTAGCTCATGGAATCATTTCCGGAGCATCTCAAAATTTCACGCAGCGCAGAAACCCTCGACCCCGAGGGTATTTCTGTAGAAAAATACATCGAAAACCTCGAGGCAGACCTTAAAGAAGAGCTCGAGAGAATTATTCGCGAAGAAAAAATGATCGGCGAAGGACGTGCAGCCCAAGTTTTTGAGGTATCTTCCATGCCGCGTTCAAAATGCAAAGCTTGCGTAAAGATATGGAGGCGCGATCTTCTTGATCTCAAATTAAAAGATCCTATCGAGTATCGCCGGATCCAATCGCTTGAGCCGGAAGAAGAATTTAATTTCCAGGATGAACTTTATATGAGAGGATTCACGAGCATTCCCCGCCCTTTCGCTTTTACCCAAGTCGGTGATTTCTATGCGATGGGCATGGAAAAAATTGAAGGCTACACCTTGCAGCAAATCAAAGACGCGGGAGCGCAGATCGAAGATCCCGCATGGAAAGAACTCGATCGAATGATTTTTGATCTCAATATTAATAAAGAAGTCTTACATCGCGATATTCACGAAAAGAATATTATGTTGCGCACCAACGAAGACATGGCAACGACAAAACAGCTCAAAGGCGAACTCGTTTTTCTGGATTTCGGCCACTCCAAGCGGATTTATGGGCGGCCAATGCCCGAAGATTATAAATTGACAGTTGGGAAAAATGTGTTAAACTATCCCCAGGACAAATCACGGGTGGAAGCATTAAAGCCGAACCCCCGAACGCCTGGCGATAACATCTTCGCACGTTAGGAGAACGACATGGCAATCATACGTATCAGTAATAACGTACTCGAGGAATTGAAGCTTCAGGCGTCCAAAAAGGCAGCGGATCTTTCAAGTCCGATCGGGGAGGTTTTCATCTTGGAAACCATTCCAGTGGCTGGAATAAAGCTGCGCGTTCCTCTCGATGAGTACCTCGCCAAAATTGACGGACGGACGGACATTGTTCCAACCGGGGACGCAGAGTTCCCTATCGTTGTGAACAACGAAGTAACCGTTCGCGATAAAAAAACTTTCATCGACGGCAAGGAAGTTATCCTCCTGCCCTAACCACGAGGCGCCGCAGCATGGGCGCCTTTTTTATTTATTGCTGATTCCATTTCGAAAAATTGTTTTCTTCATAAAGAAAGGCTATCATTGTATGGATTAAAAAATTATTAAAAGCGGGCCGTCGTATAACGGTAGTACACATGGCTGGGGGTCATGTTGCCCGGGTTCGATTCCCGGCGGCCCGACAACTGTCTTATATGCCATAAATTAATGGCTTTTTGTGGACAAAATGCCTTCACGATTTGTGAAGGCATTTTTATTTTCAACTAATTTAATTTTTAATACTTCCCCTGCATATACTGCCGCGTCTTTGGTCCAAGGATGCCTGACGCCGGAGTGATGCCATTGGCTGCCTGCCATTTGGCGAGGGCCGCTTGGGTCTTGAGGCCGAAGTACAGCGCTTCGTTGCCCGGGGATCCTGCCCCGCTTGAAGCCACGGTATACCCATTGTCATTGAGGAAGATCTGGAGGTTCTTGACGTCTTCCCCATAACTGCCGATCACGAGGGTACGGGTGAAGCTTTGCACGGTCTGATGGTTGAGTTGGTTGATCAAGGCCTGCAATTGGGCGAGGAGCGAGACAAGAAGCGTCTGGAGCGGGTTCGATGAGCCGGAGCCCGATGATCCGCCGCCAGAAAATCCGCCGCCGCCACCCCCCCCACCACCACCGCCGGTGCCACCACCACCGCCATTGCCGCCGCCTCCCCCCCCACCGCCTCCACCTCCACCACCACCGCCACCTCCTCCACCACCCGAGACGACAGTGTTGCTCACGCTCACGGTGATCGCCGTCGTGTTGGTATTGCCGGAAGCATCGGTTGCCTTTGCGGTAATCGTGTGGGCGGCATTGCTCAAACTGGTGGTATCAAGGGAGAACGTCCAGCTGGTCGTCCCTTGCACT
>DATKNI010000008.1:0-6552 GCA_035541415.1 Minisyncoccota bacterium
CGACCATTAAAAATTGATTAAATTCAAATAATTTTCTACTCTTGTAGAGAAACGGAGGCGTGCGTGAGCGGTTGAAACGGACGGTCTTGAAAACCGTTATGCCAGAAATGGCATCGAAGGTTCGAATCCTTCCGCCTCCGCTAGCAAAATCGGATACCTGATGGTATCCGATTGTGGTATTGGGCGGGAGGATGTATCGTAGCGACCGACTCACCTTTGGCGGGAGGACGGCCGAACTTTTGATATAAAAGGTGCTTAAAATATCTTTCGCAAGAATTCGAAAGTGATATATCCGATCAGCGCAGCGGTCACCGCGATAACAAAATTGGATACCGTAAAAATATCATGGACGGCCCATATGAATCCATGGCTTTGTCCCTTGCCCGATTGCGTAAACTCGCCCATTAAAAGATTGGAATAAAAGAGAAATACGATGAAACCGATCTCGATAACGGCTCTTTGATAATGTTTTCTCATTTAGATCATGACGATATGCACGTCCGGCAATTTTTCGACAAGCGTTTCGGTTACTGATCTCTTAAATTTCGCAAGCCCCCGCTTTGGCATCGGATGCCCCTGCACCAAATGAGTAATGCCGTTCGCGCGGACGAATTGGATCAATGCCTGTGCAACATTATCATCCTTTAACGTGAACGTTTCCGCGCCCATGCTTTTCGCAAGCCCAAGGATTTTTGCAGTTTCATCGCGAACCGGGGAAAGCGCCCTGCTTTCTTCGGCGGCGGTAAGAACATGTACCACGTACCATGCGGCATTGAGCTGCGCAGCCAAACGCGAGGCTGCCCGCAAGATCTCTTCGCTGTTCTGCTCCCCGCCACGGATGCGAACCATGATCTTGTTGAGCGCGCTGGGCTTCGCATCGGCGTGGAACTTTTCGCGCTGCCGTTTGTCCAAGAGATTCGCCGTTTCGCTCAAAGCGAGTTCCCGCAAGCGCGTGAGATTCTCGATCGTGAAGAAATTATTGAGCGCCGTGTCGATGCGGTCGGGCTTGTAGATCTTTCCCGCCCGCAGGCGCTCGATAAGATCCATGGCCTCGATATCGACATTCGTAATAAGATCGGCTTGCGACACGATGGAATCCGGAATGCGCTCGGCCACTTTCACCCCTGTGGCTTTTTCCACGATATTATAGAGCGATTCGAGATGCTGGACGTTGAGCGTCGTAATGACGCTGATTCCCGCATTAAGGAGGTCTTCCACGTCTTCATAACGTTTCTCATGTTTACCGCCCGGAGCGTTCGTGTGCGCAAGCTCATCGACCAACGCTACGGTCGGACGGCGCTTGAGGACGGCCGCGAGATCCATTTCCCTGAGTTCAAGATTGCCGTGCTTCACGATCCTCGGCGGCACGACTTCCAATCCTTTCGCCTGTGCGATCGTATCGGGACGCTCGTGCGGTTCCATGTAGCCGATCACCACGTCAACGCCCGCTTCCTGAAGCGACTTGCCCTTCTGCAACATGCGGTAGGTCTTGCCGACGCCCGCCGCGGAGCCGAGGTAAATCTTAAGCTTGCCCCGCTCGCCGGTCTCGATCAACTGTAAAAAATCATCAGGAGTTTGATGGTAGGCCATGGCTCAATCATATCGCTCCGGCGCTAGTTATGCACCGGGTATTGGTTATCAAGTGCGAGATTGAGCGTGACGACGTTCACGCCCGGCTCGCCGAAAACGCCCAAGCTGCGGCCGTCGGTATTCGCCTCGATCAAGGATTCCACCTCGGAGAGCGGGATATTCCGCGCCTTCGCAACGCGCGGCGCTTGGATCGCGGCGTTCGCAATGCTGATCTCCGGATCAAGGCCGCTTCCCGATGCGGTGACCGCATCGGCCGGGACGGGCGTACTCGAAAACAAGCCATTCTCCGCGCGGTAAGCGGCAACATTTTGCTGGATCATCGTCGCAAGTTTCTGCGAGGTCGGCCCCAGATTTGTTCCGCCGGACGCGGTAGGATCGTAGCCCGCTCCTGCCGCCGAAGGACGCGGCTCGAAATATTGCGGCCCGCTGAAATTCTGCCCGATGAGCGCGGATCCGATCACGGTGCCGCTCGCATCTGTGATCAAACTGCCGTTCGCCTGCCACGGGAAGAGCGCTTGCCCGAACGCCCATACGGCGAGTGGATAGACGCCGCAGAGGATGACCGCGAAGACGAGCGTCGCGACGACCGATATTCGAATTTGTTTCAGGAATTCTTTCATGGATTTAGACGAGGTGAAGCGCGGTTATCGCGAGGTCGATGAGTTTGATGCCGATAAACGGAGCGATGATACCGCCGAGCCCGTAAATGATAAGATTCCGGCGCAAGACCGTCGCGGGAGGCAGCGGCCGGAACTTTACGCCTTTTAATGCGAGCGGAATCAGGAGAATGATGATGATCGCGTTGAAGATGACTGCGGAGAGCACGGCACTGTAGGAACTCGTAAGATGCATGACGTTCAGGGGCGCGATCGCCGGGAAGGTGGCGAGGAGCATGGCCGGAATGATCGCGAAATATTTCGCGACATCGTTCGCGATACTGAAGGTCGTGAGCGCTCCGCGCGTCATAAGCATCTGCTTGCCGATCTCGACGATCTCGATGAGCTTTGTCGGATTCGAATCGAGATCGACCATGTTACCTGCTTCTTTCGCCGCTTGCGTGCCCGTGTTCATTGCGACGCCGACATCGGCTTGCGCGAGCGCGGGCGCATCGTTCGTGCCGTCGCCCGTCATGGCGACGAGGCGGCCTCCTGCCTGTTCCCTGCGGATGAGATCGAGTTTGTCCTTCGGTTTCGCTTCGGCGAGAAAATCATCCACACCCGCTTCTTTGGCGATCGCGGCGGCCGTGAGCGGATTGTCACCCGTGATCATGATCGTCTTGATGCCCATCTCGCGGAACAGATTGAACCGTTCGACGAGGCCGCCCTTCACGACATCCTTCAGATAAATAACGCCGAGGATCTTGTCGTGGGTCGCGACGACGAGCGGCGTACCCCCTGCTTTCGCGATCCGCTCCACTTCCATCTCGGTATCTTGCGCGAACTTTCCGCGCGACCAATGGCGGATCGCATTCGCTTCGCCTTTGCGGTATTTCGTGAATTCCATATCGAGCCCGCTCATGCGCGTCTGCGCCGAAAACGGAACGAAGGTGGCGGACGGCATCTCGTGGATCTCGCGCTCGCGGATGCCGAACTGCTTCGCAAGGACGACGATGCTCCGGCCTTCGGGCGTCTCGTCGGCAAGCGACGCAAGCTGGGCCGCGTCCGCCAGCTCTTCGACGATGACGCCCGGAGCTGGGATGAATTCTGTCGCATGACGATTGCCAAGCGTGATCGTCCCTGTCTTATCGAGGAGCAACACGTCCACGTCGCCCGCCGCTTCGACTGCCCGGCCGCTCATCGCGAGTACGTTATGCTGCACGAGCCGGTCGATGCCCGCAATGCCGATCGCGGAAAGCAAACCGCCGATCGTTGTGGGAATAAGGCAGACGAGGAGCGCGGCGAGAACGGTGATCGAGAACGTCGTTCCGGCGTAGATGCCCATCGGCAGGAGCGTGATGATGACCACCATGAAGATGATCGTGAGCGCCGAGAGCAGGATCGTGAGCGCGATCTCGTTCGGCGTTTTCTGGCGCTTCGCGCCTTCGACGAGCGTGATCATGTGATCCAGGAAACTCTCGCCGGGATTCGCGGTGATGCGCACCTTGATCTGGTCGGAGAGCACTTTCGTACCGCCGGTGACCGCGCTCCGGTCGCCGCCCGCTTCCCGGATAACGGGAGCCGATTCCCCGGTGATCGCCGATTCGTCAACCGTCGCCGCGCCCTCGACGATCTCGCCGTCGCCCGGGATCGTATCGCCTGCCGCGACGAGAACAATATCGCCTTTCCGCAAAAGTTCCGCGCCGATCTTTTCGAGCTCGCCGTCGTGCTTGAACCGCATCGCAAAAAGCTGGGTCCTCGATTTGCGGAGCGCGTCCGCTTGCGCCTTGCCGCGACCTTCCGCCATCGCCTCCGCGAAGTTCGCGAAAAGCACCGTAAACCAAAGCCATAGGGCGATTTGGATCACAAAACCCTGCGGCTCATGGCTCAGCCAGATCTCAATGGTCGTTACGATCGCACCGATCATCGTCACGAACATGACAGGATTTTTCACCATCCGGCGCGGATCAAGCTTCAAGAAGGCACCTTTGATCGCAGGGATGATGATGGTCGTATCGAATATGCTGCGCTGTTGTTTGATGGCCATGGTAGTTGATTAGAATAATGTTCCTGAATGCATGAGGAAGTGCTCGACGATGGGTCCGAGCGTGAGCGCCGGGAAGAACGTGAGGGCTCCGACAAGGAGCACGACCGCGATCAAAAGAATCACGAAGATCGGCCCGGTCACTGGGAACGACCCCTGGCCCTGCGGCACGAGTTTCTTCTGTGCAAACGATCCCGCAAGCGCCATGACGGGGATCACGGTGATGAATCGTCCGAAGAACATCGCGAGGCCAAGCGTCGTGTCATACCACATGGCATTAGCCGTGAGCCCCGCAAAGGCGCTCCCGTTGTTGCCCGTTGCCGAGCTGAAAGCGTAGAGGATCTCGCTGAACCCGTGCGGTCCGGCGTTATTCAATCCTGCGAGCCCCCATTGCGTCGTCGCCGCAAGCGCCGTAAATCCGAGGATGGTGAACACCGGCGCGAGTACCGAAAGCATGGACACTTTTACGTCGTACGCTTCGATTTTTTGGCCGAGATATTCCGGCGTGCGTCCGATCATGAGTCCGGCGATGAACACCGCAAGAATGGCAAAAACAATGATGCCGTAGAGTCCCGATCCTACGCCGCCAAAAATGATCTCACCGAGCTCCATGTTCACGAGCGGCACGATGCCGCCAAGCGGCGTGAACGAATCGTGCATGGAATTTACGCCGCCATTCGACGCGTCGGTGGTGAGCGTCGCGAAAAGCGACGAGTTGAAAATGCCGAACCGAACCTCCTTGCCTTCCATATTCCCATCTTGAGCCGCGACGCCCAATTGCTGATGGATAGGATTACCCGCTTGCTCATAATGGTATGCAACAAAAAATCCGACGAGGAATACGATGAGCATGGCGGCCCATATCGCCCAGCCATGCTTTTGATTCTTCACCATGCGTCCGTAGTAGTACGTGAGCGCGCTTGAGATGCCGATGATGCCGAACATCTCAAGGAAATTCGAAAGGCCATTCGGATTTTCATACGGAGCGGCAGAGTTGGCATTCAGGTAACCGCCGCCGTTCGTCCCGATCATCTTGATGGCCTCCTGCGACGCGATCGGCCCTTGCGGGATCGATTGCGTACTTGCGGCGCTTGTCGGTTGTACGACGTTTGCCGTTGTATACGGATGGAAATTCTGCGGAATGCCCTGTGCCACGAGAACAACGGCAAATACGAATGCGATCGGGAGCAGGAGATAATACGTCGTGCGGGTAAGGTCGGTCCAGAAATTGCCGATCGTTGTCGCCGTGTGCCGCGCAATGCCGCGTACCAAAGCCGCCGCGAGCGCGATGCCGGTCGCCGCCGACACGAAGTTATGGATCACGAGCGCAACCATCTGCGAGAAATACGACATCGTCGCTTCTCCGGCATAGCTCTGCCAGTTCGTGTTCGTCGTGAAGCTCACCGCGGTATTGAACGCGAGATGCGGACTCAGGTTTGGCAATCCCTGCGGATTGAGCGGAAGCCATTGCTGGATACGCAGGATGATGTAAGTGAAGAAGAGGCTTACCGCGCTGAAAAGCAGCATGGCAACCGTATATTGCTTCCAGTTCTGCTCTTTGTGCGGATCGATGCCAAACAGCCGGTACGTCAACCGCTCAAGCGGTTTCATGAGCTTGTCGAGGAATGTCTTGCCGTCCGGATCAAGCACGCGCACCAAATACGCGCCGAGATATTTCGTGATCACAACGATTACCGCAATATAGATGCCAAGTTGGAGCCAATCGATAAGAGGCATGGTGGTTTAAAAATTTTCCGGACGGATCATCGACCAAAAAAGGTACACGATGAGCCCGACCGCAATGATGCCGATAATGATAGTGGCCATGGTTATAGTTTTTCGCAGGCCTTCACATAGAGAAGGCACAGCGCAAAAAACACGACGACGACGGCTATGAAAAATAAGTCTTGCATGTTCGTTTCATGTTCAAAATATATCCTCTGGATTTATTGTCAATAGCTATAATCGTAAAATTTTCTTTATATCAAGGGCTTTATGATGCATTTTTAGATCGTTGTCATAATCTTTGACAAAAAGCCGGAAAAGCCATAGCATAAAAGCGAAATTAATTTTCGAGATGCGCCGTAGCGCTGGTCGGTGTCAAAAATTGACGACAAGCTCCGCAAATCGTTGCCGACTGCTTCAAAATAATGCGCAATTCCCCTGTGGATAATCGAACCCAAAAATCATGAACTTAGAGGAAATTCTCGGAAAAGTCGGTCTCGATGAAAAAGAGGCAAAAGTATATCTGGCACTTCTCGATCTTGGCAGCGAAAAGGTGCACGAGATCGCCAAAAAAGCTGGCATCAAGCGCCCGACGGC
>DATKNI010000009.1:0-3328 GCA_035541415.1 Minisyncoccota bacterium
TTTGCACCATGAATCGCGCTATCTCTCCGATCCCAAGAGCGAAATCATCTTTGTGGGGTATCAAGCGCAAGGTTCGATGGGCCGCCAGATCCTCGAAGGCGCCGATCACGTGAAGATTTTCGGCGAGACGGTCCCGGTCCGCTGCCGCACGGTAAATATTCCGGGATATTCCGCGCATGCCGACCAGCCGCGCCTCCTCGCGTGGCTCAATCCGATGCGCCACTCGCTCAAAAAAGTTTTCGTGGTGCAAGGCGAACCGCAATCAAGCGAAGCGCTCCAGCACAAAATCATCGACACGCTTGCCGTGCTCGCAGAGGTGCCAAAGCAGAATGAGAGCGTGGTATTATAGAGATATGCCAAAAGCCAAAGCGACCGCAAAAGACCCCCTGAAAACGATCGAGGAGCTGTCTTCGACGTATCTCAAATACAAAATCTGCATTTCCGGCTCTGCGGAAACCGAATTCTGCCCTCCGGGAACCGTCGAAAAGGCAATGGAAATCGGCGCGCTCATTGCGACGCGGGGACTCGTGCTCATCACGGGCGCAACCACCGGCATCCCGTACTGGGCGGCCAAAGGCGCAAAAGAAGCGGGCGGCATCGTGATCGGCCTCTCGCCAGCCGCTTCAAAAATCGCGCACATGAAGACCTATCGCTTGCCGATTGAATATCACGACCTCATCATCTACACCGGTTTTGACTATTCCGGCCGCAACCTGCTCCTCACGCGCTCAGCCGACGCGATCATCACCGTCTATGGCCGCATCGGAACGCTCAATGAGTTCACGATCGCCTTTGAAGACAAAAAACCGCAAGGTGTTTTGACGGGTACGGGCGGCGCGAGCGACGAACTTCAAGAGATCCTCAAAAACGCGCACCGCGGCATGGGCAAAGTCATTTTTGAACCGGATCCAAAGACACTGGTTGATAAAATTATCGCAGCCATCAAGGCCGATGAAAAAGATGCCGATACGTCCGGCTTGCCGATTTCGAAAAGCCGGGTGCGCGGCTAGCAAAACCAACGCGCTATCATTATGGCCAAACGTGCATTAAAGAAATCTAAAAAAGCGAAGAAGCCGGCGAAGAAGAAAACCGCAAGGAAGACAAAGAAGGCGAAGAAGACAAAGAAGACGGCGAAGCCGAAGGCGAAAGCGCCAAAAGTGAAAGTTCAGAAACCGATTGGCGTCGTCACGCACTATTACACGGAGATCAGCGTTGCGATCGTAAAGTTCAACCGTCCGGTAGCCGCTGGATCGAAGCTTCATTATAGAGGAGCGACGACGGATTTTGCCGAGCATGCAAAGTCCATGCAGTTCAATCATGAGAATGTGAAGAAAGCGCCGAAAGGGAAACAAGTCGGCATCAAAGTGAAGAAGCGCGTGCGCGAGGGCGACGCAGTCCACTTTGCAGAGTAACCGCAATGGTAAAAGCCCGAGGGAAGGCAGCGCAATTTTTTGAAATCGCGGGGATCGTTGCCGCGGCGACGGTGGGGGACGGCGTCTTCGCCCTTCCCTTTGTTTTTTATGTCGCCGGCTGGGCGGTCGGCTTGGCATATCTCGCGATCCTCGGATTGTTTGTTGTCGTGGCTCACGTGGTATACCTCGAAACCCTCGAAAAAGAAGGCGAAAAGGAGCGTTTGCTCGGCCTCGCGGAACACCACTTTGGCCGGTTCGGTTTTTGGCTTGGGTTCCTCGCCATTGTGATTGGGCTTCTCCTCACGCTTGTTGCCTACCTCATTTTGGGGACCAACTTCATTGGACTCGCCCTGCCGGGCGTTCCCACGGCCTACGCCTTCATCGTGTTCTGGGTGTTCATTTCCGCGATTGCGCTTGCAAGCGATAAAGAGCTTCGCGCACTTGAACTCACGGGCATCGCGTGCACGTCGGCAATCATTGTGATTATTTTCTTCTCGGCATGGCCAAACATTTTGTTCCCGGGAGTTCCCGCCATCAATCCGCAAAATATTTTCCTTCCCTTCGGCGCGATCCTTTTTTCGCTCGCCGGATGGACGAGCATCGAGCCCGCATACGAAGCGCGCAAGAAGCATGAGCGCAAATCAAATTCGCCGTGGCGCGCGCTTGCGATGGGAACGCTTTTTGCCGCGCTCCTCTATGCGATGTTCGCATCCGGCATTATCGGGTCCGCAACAAGCGCGATGATCACGCCCGACACGGCGTCGGGCCTCGCCGCCTGGCCGCTCTGGAAAAAAGATTTGCTCGCCGCGCTCGGCCTCCTTGCCGTCGCAACCGTGTATCTCCCGATCTCGCGAGAGATTAAAAATTCATTAGAAAAAGATTTACATTGGCCGAAAGGCTCCTCGCGTCCGCTCGTCGTCCTTTTGCCGCCCATCCTCATCTTCCTCGGCCTCAATAATTTCCTCGCCGTCGTCGGCCTCGTCGGCGGCGCATTCCTCAGCCTGCAATATTTGCTCATCATCTCCGTCGGCCGCAAATCCCTCAAGCTGAACCTCGCGCAAGGCATCCTGCTCGACCTGATCGGCGCCGTCTTCATCGTCGCCGCAGTTTACTCGGTGTATGCGTTCGTAGTAAGATAGCCGAGACGGTGGCGCGCGTTTACGCCGCCCCGCCAAGCCCTTGTCGTTCAATGGATAGGACATCTCCCTCCGAAGGAGAAGATTCAGGTTCGATTCCTGATGAGGGCACATAACAAAAGAACCCCACCCGGGGTTCTTTTGTTATTGTTCTGCACGGGATCGAACCGTAGCAGCACCCCGTGTCGGAAGGGCAGGCCGCGCAGCGGCCGGTGGGAAACCGAGGGTTTCCCAGACGGGGGTCGGGGTGCTGCGAAAGGTTCGATTCCTGATGAGGGAAAATTAGAAGGATTTGGGCAATTCAACATATCAAGAGTACAATACAAAACATCCCTATGAATCCGAGGATTTGGACCAAAGAAGTAATCAGGAGAGAATTTCTTTTTGCCTTTTTTGATTTATTACTTTTAATTGTCCCTGGAGCTGGAATTGTTTTTGTTTTTAATCCAATTGCATTCGAGTCAATTGATTGGATTAAATTGGTTTTGCTTTCGGGAGCGATTACTGCCCCTCTTAGTTTTATGAATATGATTTTTTTATCCTCGCTCGATCCTAGATTAAATAGTAAGAATAAAAATGAATTATTTTTTCAATTGAGTCTTTCAATTGTAATTACAACATTGATTTTATATGCACTGACAGCTTCATCTTATTTATTCTGGGGTAATTCAGGTCGAAACTTTGCTATTGGATTAATTATTGCGGAGACCGGACTTGGGTTGGTTGCGGCGATTAAGGACATTTTCTGGGGAGATAAAATAAATAAATGAAACAAGAACT
>DATKNI010000010.1:0-5081 GCA_035541415.1 Minisyncoccota bacterium
AGCCTTTATCCTTTTGACTCCTCTTTCTTTTTGTCCACAGTGTGCGAATCCACTTCGTATGACGTATTCTGCGCTTCAAAGAAGTTCACGAGTTCGTAAACGTCGGTTGCTCCAGCCATCCATTTGGCCGGGTTCTTGGCGCCGTAGTGCGCTTTCATGCCGAGCTCTTCGAGGCGGCGGTCGGCGACGTATTGCACGTATTGGTTCACGTAGTCGGCGTTCAGGCCGAGGATGCCGCGCGGGAACAAATCTTTGTTGTACGCAGCTTCGAGATCAACGCCTTCAATGACGATGTCGCGGATCTCCTGCGCGAATTCCTTGGTGAGCAATTCAGGATTCTCTTCCAAAATATTCTGGATGAGGTTCATGCCGAACTTGAGGTGGAGCGATTCGTCGCGGATCACCCAGTTGATCATCGATGCGAAGTTGCGGAGCTGGTTGCGCTGGCGGAACGAGAGCACCACCATGAAGCCGCTGTAGAACCAGATGCCTTCCATGACGAGGTTCGTCGCGACGAGGTTGCGGATGAAATCTTTTTTGCCTTCGGTCGTTGAAACGTCGAGCGAGTCTTCCGTCATCCGTTTGAGATAACGGTTGATGTACGCTTCCTTTGCTTTCATCGATGGCGTCTCGAGGTGGAGGTTAAAAACGTTCGCGCGATCGATCGGGAAGGTTTCCAAAACATATTCAAACGAAACGCAGTGGTTCGCTTCTTCCCACATTTGCTTTGCGAGATAGAGATGGCATTCGGGGGATTTGAGGTATGGGTAAATGCCGAGCGCAATCGAGCGGTTCACGATGAGTTCCGCCGGATTGAAGAACGACATGAGGAATTTCACCGCGTGGCGCTCGTCATCCGTCATTTTTTCCCAGTCGTACAAGTCTTCTTTGAGCGCGATCTCGTGCGGGAACCACGTGTTGCGGACGGCTTGTTGGTAGAGATCGTACGCCCACTGATATTGGATGGGGTGGAGGTTCATATCCTCCGGCGATGCTTTGCCGATGAGCATGGGTTTGGTTGGTTATTTTTAGACCGATGATGTTAGTAGAAAAAGTATACGCGATATTTGGAACGGCAACAATATTGACGTCGCTTGTGGATATTAGGCGAAATAAACGCGCTATCATTGACGCGCTATTTTTATTAAAAAATCATTAAATGACATTTGACCGGGAATTAGCTGGGCCTATAATAATTTGTAAGAACGAGATGGGAACTGCATAAATAGGGTCTCATGTCTTCGTCTGGCTATAAATGGCCGCTTCGGCGGCCATTTATATTATCTATTTAAGATATTTTTAACGTAACGCTCGTTACGATTCTCAGGCCCGTGGATTCGGGCCCGTCGTTCATGCAGTAGGATCTCGTTCTTGCCAGACGAAGAAACGGGTGCAAGTCCCGTCGGGTCCTCGGGCAAACAAAACCGGCTTGCGAGCCGGTTTTGTTATCTTACTGGCAGCTGTCGCAGAGGAATTGCTCTGCCGGATCGCTTGGCGGAAGGATCTTCGGCGCCTTCTTGGCTGGTTGGCTGGGCTGGGCGCCTTGAGTTTGTGTTGGGGCAAAGCCCATTTCAATAGCAGGAGATGCAAACGGGGCTGATTTTGCCATCTGGGCCGTCGGTTTTTGGGCTGCGGGCTTTTGCTGGGCCATTGGTTTTTGCGGGGCTGGCTGCTGCATCATGGGTTTTGCTGCAATCGGCTTTTCAATGATAGGTTCAACGAACTTTGCGACGGCCGGGGTGGCTTCAATGGTCACCGACTCAACCGTCACGGTTTCGACGGGTTGGGAAAGGATTGACTCCACGGTCGGCTGCAACGGTTCGTCGTCAAACGCCGCTGCGAATCCGCGCTTGCCCATCTTCTCCGCTTTGTTCACGTGCGTCGTGCTCTGCTCGGCGGTGTGGCGCGGTTTCATGTGGAGGTAATACGTCGACTTCACGCCCTTCTGCCACGCGTTCATATAGATGTTCATCGTCTCGCCGATGTCGCGCGTTTCGAGATACATGTTGCGCGAGAGCGCCTGGTCAACCCACTTCTGCGCGCGGGCCGCGACTTCGATGAATGCGTAGGGCGACGTGCTGAATGATGTCTTATAAATATCTTTAATGTGCTGGGGGATGTGCGAGATCGAAGCGATGTCTCCCTGATTCACGATGATTTCTTCGCGGACCGCTTCCCAGATGCCCATATTCTTCAAGTCGTTCACGAGGTTGTGGTTGAGGTCGAGATATTTTCCGGAAATTTTATTTCGCGAGAAGACCTGCGCGAAGCGGGGATCGATGCCCGGCGTCGTGCCGGCGAGCAATCCGATGTTCGCGTTCGGCGCTGTCGCCATCAAAGTTGCGTTGCGCATGCCGAGTTTCACTTTTGCGCGAAGCGCATCCCAATTGAGGCCGCGGTACTTGCTGCCCTTTGCAACGGTGAGCATCGAACCGCGGTCGGCCTCAAGCGTCTTCAGGGTGTCCATCGGGACCATGCCCTTTGACCAGCCCGAGCCTTTGAAATGTTTGTAGCTGCCGCGTTCCTGCGCGAGGTTTGCGCTCTCGTCGATCGCAACGTAACTCACGAATTCAAAAACTTTATCGGCAAAATCCCATGCGTGCGGGCTGTCGTATGACATGCCGAGCTGCTCGAGCATGTCGGAGAAACCCATAACGCCCAAACCGACGGCGCGGTTTTCCTTATCTGACCGCTCGGCTTCCGCGATCGGAAGGGCGTTGATATCGATGAGGTTGTCGAGCTGGCGGATAGCCAAGCGGACGCTGTCTTCGAGCTTTTCCCAGTTTACCTGCTTATGGTTGATGTGGGCCGCCAAATTGAGGGAAGCGAGGTTGCAGACGGCAATATTGTCTTTGTCTTGCGGCAGGCAGATTTCCGTGCAGAGGTTGGACATATGGATCGTGCCCGTATTGTTGTTCAAGGCGCGAAGGTTGATATTGTCTTTCCAGACGAGCCACGGGTGCGACGTGGACTGCAATGCCGCCAAAATCTGGCGATATTGCTCTTCGGCGGGGACCTTCTTGAATACCCGGAGCTGGCCGGCTTCCGCCATCTCTATATATTCCGCATAGCGCTCGCTGAATTTGCGGCCGTAGAGTTCGATGAGGTCGGCGGTTTCCTTCGGGTCGAACATGTACCACAGGTCGTGGTTCTCGACGCGCTTCATGAATTCATCCGAGAGGAAGACGGCGGTGTCGGCGGTGCGCATGCGCATGTAGTCGTCGCCGGCGTTGTGTTTCCAATCGATGAACTCCGGAAAATCAATGTGCCAGTTTTCCATGTAGAAGCAGAGCGCGCCTTTCTTTTTGCCGCCGCGCTGGATCGCGCGGATCGCGGTGTCGACGATCTTTGCAAAGGGCGTCGGACCCGACGACGGCGTGTTGTTCGATTTCAAAGGCGATCCCGTTGCGCGCAATTTTGTAACCGAGTAGCCGATGCCGCCGGAAGCTTTTGAAAGCATCATGACGTCGGCGACGGATTTTGCGATGTGGGCCATGTCGTCTTCAACCTGCATCAAGAAACAATTTGAAAGCGACGGGTGCGTGGTGCCGGCGCCGAGGTTGGTCGATCCGCCGGCGATATATTCGAGGCGCGACATCTTGTTATAAAACTTTTTTGCCCAAAGGTTCGGATCCTTCTCGTTGAATGAAAGGCCCATCGCGATGCGCATGAAGAAGAACTGCGGCGTTTCCGCCGGCTGGTTATTTTTATCTTTGATGGAATACCGATTGAGGAGCGTCGAAAGCCCCGCGTACACAAAAAGTTCGTCGCGGGAAACGTCGAGCACGCTCGCAAGGTCTTTCAAATTGTACTTTTCGATCATCCGCGGATCGAGCAAGCCGTCTTCGACGCCCTTCTTGATCCATTCCGGAAAAATTTCGCGGTGTTTCCGGCGCAACAGTTCCTGGCTGTCGTCATATTCGCCGACGACTTTGCGGTAGACGGTCTTTAGGAGCAGGCGAGTGGCGACCTTGTCGTATTCAATATCCTCTTTTATGTTCTGGACGGCGGCGTTGATCGTCGCTTGGTCCATTTCTTCCGTCGTGATCCCATCATACAGGGTTAAGCGGGTTTCGGTTGCGATCTGCGTGACCATGCTGATCGGATCTTCAAGACCCGCGCAGGCGCGTTCGATCGACCGGTTAATTTTATCGGCATTAAATGGCTCCCGCGTGCCGTCCCTTTTGGTGATGGTGAGCTCCATGATGGATAAAGAGGTTATTTTTGAATACGACGTTGAGATTTTTTAGAGGTAAAAATATCTTAGCACCGGTTTTCAAATTTTTGGGATTGCTGTGGATAACGACGACAAATTTGCCGTCATTTTTTGACCAAAATTCTTCGGTGTGGTGGAGTTAACTTTTAAAGCCCCAAAAAAGCGGCCTGCAGGGCATCTGGATTTTTGGTTCGGGTCTCTATTACTACAGCTTCCCGCTTGACATGTTTCAAGGATTCGGCCGCCGCGTTGAAATTTTAGATTTTTTTAACCCGCCGCGTGTTACGGTTGCTGCATGGAAAATCCTTTTCAAAAAAAATCCGGCAAAAAAGGTTTTTGGATGGTGGGCGGAGCGGTTGGTGCGGTGCTTCTCCTCGCGGTTGCTGCGGCGCGGTTCGGTTTTCATGGGAACATAGCGGAGAACGGCATCAATCTTGCAAAAAATGGCGGCGCGATCGTCGCGGATGCATGGAAAAATCTTTTTGGCAGCGCCACGTACGATGCGAGTCCGTCGGGAAATATCAATGAAGGCGGCGACACGGCCTCCGATACGGCACTGTTCGATGACACCGACGCTTCGCTCGGCGATGGGGCATCGTCTTCGAGCGATGATGCTTATGAAAACATCACTTCCGTGATCGCGTCGCCAAAAACATCATCCAAAAAATCGGTGAGTTCAAAAAAGTCCGCGTCTACAAATCCTTCGAACGCGGCCGGAAATGAAAATGCGACTGCGACGGCGGATATCGGCGCAAACACAAGCACGAGTGCAAACACAAACACCGGGGCAAACACAAATCAAAATATGAATGCGAGTTCATCGGCGAGCGCCGATACGAGCACCATTTCAAATGCAGATTCAAAC
>DATKNI010000011.1:0-7689 GCA_035541415.1 Minisyncoccota bacterium
CAAATGCAGATTCAAACGCGGGCGCACAGGCATCGTCGTCGAACGCGTCGTCGAGTGCGTCATCGAGTATGTCGAGTGCGAGTTCATCAGTGACGATCGAGCCGTGCCCATTTCCGAATTCTTTCGCGCCCTTCGCGTCAAACGCGTCAAGCGCATCAAGCACGAAGAAAATAATTCTCAATGAAATCGCGTGGATGGGATCGCCTGCGGCCGCCGGCGAGACAGCCGCCGCTGCGGCGAATGACGAATGGATCGAGCTCAAAAATATTTCCGGGAGCGATCTTGCCATGAACGGATGGCAGATCGAAAATGTTTCGGGAGGAATCAAAATTATTATGAGCGGCAGCAATGTGATTCCCGCAGGCGGATTCCTGCTCCTCGCGCGCGGATCGGCGGGTGCCGTTGCCGCGATTGCGAGCGTGCATTATTCCGGAGCGCTTGCGAATACGGGCGACGTGATTGCCGTGTTCGATCCGCAGTGCAACGTTTCGGATTTTTTGAACGCTTCGTCGGCGTGGCCGGGCGGCGACAATACCACCAAGAAGACGCTGGAGCGGACACGTGATCATTCTGGGTGGCAGACGAGCGCGCTTCCCGGCGGAACGCCGGGTGCTGAGAACTCAGAGGGACCGGCATCGACGAACGGCGGTGATGGCGGCAGCGGCAGCAGTAACCCTGTGAATCCCGGCGGAGTGGGGATTGCTCAAAATCCTGCAACCTCAAGCGAGCAGACCGGGAGCGCACAAACCGGGAACACGGTCACATTTTGCCCGGCAAATCACGTCGTTATATCGGATATTCAAATAGCGGGGGCGGCTTCGGCAAACGACGTTATAAAGCTCTATAATCCGGGGTCGTCTTCGGTTGACGTAAGCGGCTGGCGGCTCCGGAAGCGGACGTCCGGCGGGAGCGAAGCTTCCATCAAAGTCTTCCCGGGCGGGAGCGCTGTTTCGCCGCAAGGACATTTTGTCTGGGCCAATGCCGCAGACGGATTTGCGGCAGGCGTTGGCGCTGATGTTTCGAGCACGGAAACGATTGCCGCGGATAACAGCATCGCGCTTTTTGACGCGAGCGGGACAATCGTTGACCAGGTCGCCTGGGGCAACGGCACGAATCAATGGGTCGAGGGGCATGCCTTTCCGACAAACCCTGCGGCAAACCACGTGCTTGAGCGGGTTTTTGTGAACGGCGTGATCGGCGATTCCGATGACAATGCGAACGACTTCGCGCTACACTGATTCCATGACTCAGGTTCTCCAAATCGCCGCGGTGCTCCACGACGTGCGGAGCGTGCACAATGTCGGATCCATATTCCGGACGGCGGATGCCGCCGGCGTGCACGCCATTTATTTGTGCGGGATAACGCCGACGCCCCTCGATCGATTCAAAGAAGTCCGCCAGGATTTTGCAAAAGTTTCTCTCGGAGCAGAAAAAACCGTTGCATGGAAACACGTTTCGGAAACGGCGGCCGCGATCACGGAGCTGCGAAAAAGCGGTTATGAAATTTTTGCGATCGAGCAATCGAAGAAGTCCGTGCCGTATTATTCCTTGCGCAAGAAGAACATCGGCGCGAAAAAGATCGCGCTCATGGTTGGGAATGAAGTTGAGGGCATTCCGCAACCGCTCCTCGCGTTGTGCGACGGCATCCTCGAAATTCCCATGCGCGGGGAGAAAGAGTCGCTGAATGTTTCTGTCGCGTTCGGCGTCGTGGCGTTCAATCTCCGCGATCGAGTATAATGGTATAATGAGCAAAAGAATGATCCTGTCCGTCCTCGCCGTGGTTTTCTTTGCAGCCGCCGCCGGCTTTGGGATTTGGTATGGCATCATCATGAAGCCGAATCCTCCTTTGGCGACGGCGGTCATCCATGTGATGACCTCGGGGTCATCGACTTCGATAACATCAACGGTGCCGGTAGACTCGCCCGAATACGGAGAGAATCCGCCGTTGCCGAACGAGACGATCGAAATCAAAAAGACAACATTCGTGGTCGAACTCGCCACGACGGCGATTGAGCAGACCCGCGGGCTTTCATTCCGGCAGAATCTCGAGCCGAATCACGGCATGCTGTTCCTCTTCGGGTCCGGATCGGTGCAGAATTTTTGGATGAAAGACATGAATTTTCCGATCGATATGATTTGGATCAGCGGCAGCCGCGTGGTTGGTTTTGCCGAAAATGCGGCGCCCCAGCCCGGAGATCCGCTGTGGAAGCTCAAAATCTACTCCTCGCCCGACCGCACCGACAAAGTCCTCGAGGTGCCGGCGGGAACGGTGGCAAAGGATGCGATTGCGGTCGGGGACGTGATCCAGGGGCTCTAAACCGGACTTTTGATATATAATAGAGTAAACAAACCATAATCCATCATAACCATGGCCAAAGCACGCGTTGCAATCAACGGTTTCGGGCGTATCGGGCGGTTATTTTTCCGCCAGGCGTTCGATAATCCGAATATCGAACTCGTCGCATTGAACGATTTGGGCGATGTCGAAAACCTCGCCTATCTTTTGAAATACGATTCTGTTTACGGACGGTACGGGAAGGAGATCAAACCGGATCCGGCGAGCGGCACGCTCATCGTGGACGGCAGGCAGATCAAGTTCTTGCAGGTGAAAGACCCGACCCAGCTTCCGTGGAAAGATTTGCAAATTGACATCGTCGTTGAGTCGACCGGCTTGTTTGATGAATATGAAAAATCAAAAGTGCATCTTGCCGCCGGCGCCAAGCGCGTCATCATCACGGCTCCGGCAAAGGATGCCGACGGCGATGCGGGACAGACGGTTTTGATGGGCGTGAACGAAGACATGCTGAAGACGTGCCCGATAACATCAAACGGTTCGTGCACCACGAATTCTTCGTCGCCCGTCATCCAAATTTTGAGCGAGAATCCCGGCATCGTGAAAGCGTCGCTTTCGACGGTGCACGCCTACACGGCAACCCAATCGCTCGTCGACGGTCCGATCCGCGGCGGCCACGATTTCCGCAAGGGCCGCGCTGCGGCGCACAACACGGTCCCCGAAACGACGGGCGCCGCAATTTCCGTGACGCGCGCCATCCCGTCGCTCAAGGGAAAATTCGACGGCGTTTCATTCCGCGTGCCGAACATCACGGGCTCCATTTCAGACATCACGATGCTCATGAAGCGTTCGACGAGCGTTGATGAAATTGCGCAGATCCTCACCGACGCCGCGAACTCGCCGCGCTGGCAGGGGATTTTGAAGGTCACGCGAGACCAGCTGGTTTCGTCCGATATCGTTGGCGAGCCGTACGGCGCGATCGTCCCGCTCGATCTCATCAAAGTGATTGACGGCGACTTTGTGAAGGTGCTCTCGTGGTACGACAACGAAGCAGGGTACGTAAGCACGCTTATCAAGCACGTCGCAGCCGTTGCGAACATTTTGTAGTCGACCGTAATCGGTCAAAAAAATAAAGCCGCTCGTGGGGAGCGGCTTTTCTGATAATGCATTGAGGGAAGGATTACCGTCGTCCGAGGGCGCGCGAGATGAGCCGCCCGGGAAAGAACGCTATCGAACATCCGACGGCAATCGAATCTTGCCCGGACACGCTGCATGTCGGTTCAAAACCATTGCGCAGCCTGTAGCGGATGCCGAACTCTCCGGTGGGATCGGGGATGCGGTCATGGCCGTAGTCGTTCACCGGGATGACCGCGCTATAGAGTCCTTGCGGAGTCTGCATGGTGAGCATGGCGTGCGCTCGGACGGCGTGCGTGATCGTCGTCCTGCCGATACCGCCGCCGAAAAACAAATCAACGTTTTTGCGGCGAATGAACGTGAAATCGAGCACGCCTTTGTTGATCGAAGGGCGAAGGCCGAGTTCGCCGTTCACGGGAATGTTTCCCGAAGGGTCATTCGAGGTTTGTGCAAGCCAGCCGTCGCCGGACATTCTGATCGTCTCGTGGACGTACTTCAAACGAATACGCGAGAATTCAATGCCGCACCCTTCGACCACGCCATAACCGTGCAACCGCGGAGCTTGTGTCGTCGATGAGTCGCCAAACTCAATCATGCTTGCCGTGAGTGCGTCGAAGTTGACGCCGCCTTCAACAAAAATGTTTTCGTAGAATCGTTTTGGTCGGCCGGGATCGTTTCGGTGAATGGTTAAACGCGCCTGGGCGGCCGCGATTGCCGGCATAACTGCGAGCAATGCGATAGCCGTCAAGGTCCGGAGTGTGCGGTTCTGAGACATGCCATTCTCCACAATAAAGGATGCGTGCTGCCTCCACTATATATCCCGGAATCGCCGTTGCGCAAGGGCGCGGTGATATAATTGATGTATGACTATTTACCTCGGAGCGGACCACCGCGGATTCGCGCTCAAGGAGCACGTCAAAAAAATGCTCCACGACGAGCATCGCACGGTGATCGACCTCGGCAATGCGCACTACGACGCAAACGACGATTATCCCGATTTTGCGAAAGCGGTCGCCGAAGAAGTTGCCAAGGATCCCGAAGGGGACCGCGGGATCGTCATTTGCGGCTCGGGCGCGGGCGTTGACATCGCGGCGAATAAAATTAAAGGTATTCGCGCGGTGCTTGCGATGTCCCCGCATCACGTCGAGGCGGCGCGGCACGACGATGACGTGAATGTCCTTGCGCTCGCCGCGGACTTTGTCAAAGAGCCGGACGCGATGGCGATCGTCGACGAGTTTTTGAAAACGGAATTCGACCGCGAAGAAAAATACGTGCGGCGGGTCAAAAAAATCGAAGCATGAACGTCATCCCTTCCATCAATTGCGCGAGCGCCGAAGGCGCCCGCGAAAAAATTGAGATTTTGAAGGAATTCCTTCCGGAAAACGAATTCGTCCATCTCGACGTGACGGACGGCGTTTTTAGCGCACATCCCACGTGGAATGATCCGCGGGGGTGGGCGCATCTCAAGGCGCCGTTCCAGCTCGAAGTGCATCTCATGGTTGAATTCCCGCTCGACCTCGCGGAGGATTGGTTTGCGGCCGGCGCGCGGCGGCTCGTCGTACATTCGGAAACGCTCACGAACGAAGTGATGCATCATTTGTTTCAGACGGCGAACCGCTACCGCGGCGAGCTCATGCTCTCGTCAAAACCCGAAGCGACGAACGACGATCTTGAGCCGTTCCTCACGCGATTCGCGGCATTCCAAGTGCTTTCGGTGAATCCGGGCGCAGCGGGGCAGGAGTTCCTCCCGTTCTCGCTCGATAAAATACGTTTTTTGAGAGAGGCCGTGCCGGATGCTACAATAGAAGTTGACGGCGGCATCAATCGCGAAACGGCACAGCTCGTGAAGAAGGCCGGCGCCGACACGCTCGTTTCCGCAAAATATATCTTCGACGACAAGCATCCGGAAGCGGCGTATCAAACGTTACGAGGGATCTAACGTCCATCATGCTCACTGAAAAAAAATTGAATTTTCTCGCCGATATGGCGAATCGTCTCCGGGTCGATATCATCAAAATGGTATCCGGCGCGGGATCGGGCCACATCGCCGGACCGCTCGACACGGCGGAAATTTTTTCGGCGCTCTACTTTTACATCCTGAAGCACGACCCCAAAAAGCCGAACTGGCCCGACCGCGACCGCCTGGTGCTTTCGAACGGCCACATTTGTCCGGTGCAATATGCCGCGCTCGCGCACGCCGGATATTTTCCGGTTGATGAACTCAAAACCTTGCGCCAGCTTGGCACGCGCTTGCAGGGGCATCCGCATCGCACCGTATTGCCAGGCGTGGAGACCACGTCGGGACCGCTCGGCTCGGGCATTTCGCAAGCCGCCGGGATTGCGCTTGCGGCAAAACTCGACGGCAAGAAGTACCATGTTTTCTGCGTCGCCTCGGACGGCGAGCACGAAGAAGGGAATACGTGGGAAGCCGTGATGTTTGCGGCAAAAAACAAGCTGAACAATCTGACGGTGATCGTCGACCGCAACAATATTCAAATCGACGGCTTTACGGAAAACGTGATGCCGCTCGAACCGTTCGGGGCGAAATATAAATCATTCAATTGGGATGTGCTCGAAATCGACGGCCATTCGTTTGAGGAAATCGTCGCCGCCGCGAATGAAGCGCGCGCAAGCCACGATAAACCGACGGTGATCGTTGCGCATACCATCCCGGGCAAAGGCGTGGATTTCATGGAAAATGATTACCTGTGGCATTCAAAGCCATTCAAGCCGGGCGAAGCGGAAAAGGCATTGCATGAACTGCGCACGCTGCGCGGAAGAATAAAGTCGGAACATCAATAACCATTAAAAAAATATGAAAGCAGTCAGCATTGTTTTGGCAATTGGTACGGCAATCATCTTGGGCGCGCTCATCAACCTCGGCATCTCGGCGTTTTATCCCGGGCCGCAGTATCCCGACTATTCGTCGTACGTTAAACCGATGCCAGCGCCGGTTGTGGGACCGTGTGCGGCGAATGACGCGCAATGCAAAAAGGATCTTGCCGCGCAGCAAGCGCAAGAGGCGGCTCAGCAAGCGGCATATGATACGGCAAATCAGGATTATCAAGCAGCCGCGGGAATCTATAACCACAATCTCTTTGTTGTTGCGAATGTGATTGGCGTTGTGGTGTTCCTCATAGGGTTCTTCATCGTTCTTTATGCAGGCCTGGTGAGCAAGGGGGTTCCGGTGGGCATCATGATTGCCGGACTGTGGAGCATTGTGTACGGTTACGCCCGCGGATGGGGTGATGTGGGCGATAAGTGGAAGTTTGCCGTAGGCCTCGTCATCGCTTTCATCGTAATCGGCGGAAGCATGTGGCTTATGCAGCGCCACGCGAAACGCACTGATCTATGATCCGCAACCAGGAGCCGACGGCGGTTTTGACAGCGATCGTAATCGCCTTGGCATCCATCGGTTGTCTTGTATTCGTTATTTTCGCCCGCATCCAAAGCGTTGCGGTGCAGAACCAAGAAGACGCCATGGCGTCTGTGGAAATTGCGGGCTGGGATACGTATTCCAATGACGCGTACGGATTCCAGGTGAACTATCCTCCGGGGTGGATCGTGAATGACAGCGGACTTGGTGCGGGAGCTTCCATGATTGCATTCGGCAACCCACTGTCGGGCACGAAAGTGTATCCGTTGGATCTCTTTATCGATCCCAATCCCAATGCGTTCAGTTCGGGTGCCTATGTTCACAACGAACTGGCGCGCGACCGCGCGATCGATACGGCAAGCGGCGCCGATAAAGGCCTTGCGCCTCAACAAACGCCGCGATTTGCAAAATCATTGGTGCTCACGGTCGGCTCGGGAACGAGATACGAAGCCTACGAGCTGTATGATGTTTTTGAATTTGACCGGAACGCGGAGCGCATCTACGTTTCGCACGGAACGACCACGCTCGAATTTGATTTTCCCGTAGCCGAAGAAAATCCAAACATTTCGTTGCCGGTGGCGAATAACCTGATTGCGCACCAGATTATAAACACGCTCGTTTTCGTGAAATAAGGTAGAATAAAAAGACACCAGGGAAACATGTTGAATCCAGAAGCCAAGCTCAATCCAAAGATTTTTGACGACGCCGTGGAAATGCGCCCGACGCGCGACGGTTATGGCGAAGGGTTGGTTGAGGCGGGGGAGCGCAATAAAAATGTGGTGGCGTTGTGCGCCGACCTCACGGAGTCGACGCGCGTTGAAGCGTTCGCCAAAAAATTTCCCGAACGGTTTTTTGAACTCGGCGTTGCCGAGCAGAACATGGCGAC
>DATKNI010000012.1:0-35704 GCA_035541415.1 Minisyncoccota bacterium
TAGGATCAGCCGCGGCGCTCACCGCAATCATCACGATTGCGGGCATGGCGAATGCGCGTGCTGCAACGGAACAAGTTTTATTTGGATCCGACGGCACGCTGAACGTCTCCGGCACCTGCACCGGACGTTTTGCAATTGTAATCATCCGGAATTCATCCGACGGATCAATCTGGGGGAGTAGCAATCCGGATTGTGTAAATGGTTCGTATAAATATTCGATCAAAGTTCCGGACGCCGACCGGCAGGGCGGAACATACAAAGTGCAGGTTTCCGATGCCGCGACAGCTGATGGTTCTGCGCCAACGAGCACGGCCGCGAATGAGCAGCCGATCGTCTTTGCGCCGGCTCCGGTAACGACGGAAATTTCGAACGTTGTGATCGACACGTCGACGACGGCGACAACAACGGACGAGTCGTTCCTCGATGACACCCTGCAGAAATTCTTCACTGTGGTGATGGACGTTGGCGATGCCGTCCAGCAATTCACGACGATTTTTGCGAATACGGTGAAGGCGTCGCTCGTCGCAACCGTCAATTTATTCACGAAAAACCTCACGTTATTGCCGGGCGGATCGATTACTGTGCCGACGGGCGCGAATGAAATTTCCGGTTCTGACTGGCTCTCGGCGGGCATGACGGACGTGTTTATTCCGAATACTTCAGTCACGACCTCGTCAAAAATTATTCTCACCCCGCAATCGCTCATCTCCTCGCCGCTCGCCGTGACGAACAAGCAGCCGGGCGTCGGTTTCCATGTGACGGTTGCAACGCCGCAGGCGCAGGCGGTGCAATTTGATTGGCTCATTGTGCAGACGTATGGCGCGGAAGCACCGGCGCAAGCACAAAACTTTTCTGCCGGCGTTTCGAACAATGTTTCGAATGGCGGCGGAGGCGATAGCGGAGGCGCAATCATTGTGAACGCGACGGGTGATGCTGCGGCGAGCGATACGGTTTCAACGGATGACGCAAGCACGACAATAGGCGCGAGCGCAACAACGGATTCGACTTCGACGACGGATACGAGTGCTGACGCGAACTCAACGATTGATGCGACTTCGACGACGGATACGAGCGACGCTGTTTCGAGCGACACGACTCCCGCCGCATCAACCGACAACGCAAATTCATCTTCCGATACAACGCCAACCACGAGCAATTAAAAGGTCGTGATGATCAATAAATCCATGAACAATACACGAATGAATTTTCAAAACGACGTTCCGGTGCCGGTGGCGCGGCCAAAATCGATGGTGATGCGCATTCTCCGGTGGACGGCAACCCTCCTCATTATTCTCGGCGTACTCACGTATACCTGGTCGTACATCGGCGGTTGCGCAAGCTGGCGCGCGATTTTCCTTACCAATAACCAGGTATATTTCGGCCATTTCTGCGAAGTCCCGTTTTCTCCCACGGTTACGCTGCACAATGTCTATTATTTGCAGGTTTCCGCCGGAGCAAACCAGGATTTTGCGAACACGGCGCAATCGCAATTCAAATTAGTACAGCTTGGCAACGAGATCCACGGCCCCACGGATGAAATGGTGATTCCGATGAGCCAGATTCTTTTTTGGGAAACGCTCCGTTCGGACAGCGCCATCGTCGCAGCCATCAAAAGCCTCAACCATTAATCCTGCATGAAAAAGTTCGTGGTCGCCGCAGCGCTCTCGCTCTCCGCGCTTATCGCGTGGTTCGTGCTGCCAGTGCTTTCGCGAGCCGACGTTGCATCGAGTACGGACTTTACCGTGCAGGATTCGTATGCAGGATTTTTCTCGGGCGTCTCATCCTCAACTGATTTCACCGTGGTGCAGGGGAGCACGCCTTTCATTTCAAACAACAATACAAGTACGGACTTTGGAACGCATTCCGGTCCGGTAAACTTTTCAAGTTTTACGCCGCAATCGCGTACGTGGCGGTGGTATAACGATGCCGGCGACGAAAAACCCACATCTTCCATGGCTGCGGAAAACGTTGCGCCATCGGGCGTTAGCTCGAGTATTCCCATTAAATTACGATTAAATATCGTGGAAACCGGCGGAACTGGGGCCGATAACGTAAAGTTCGGCCTGCAATATTCAACGTTTTCGGATTTTTCGGCAAGCGTGGGCACGGTGACAGAAATTGCGAACTGCATCTCGTCGTCGACATGGTGCTACGCATCGGTTGCGGGCGGCGGCAATGATAATGCCGTTGTCTCGTCAACCGTACTTTCAACAAGCGGTGCATGTGCGGCCGGCGTGGGCGTCGGCTGCGGTACGCACAACACGTCGGCGGTGAGCACGAGCACGTTCACGCAGAACGCGAGCGCGACGACGGAATATGAATTCACGATCGAAGGCATAAGCACTGCGGCCGGGCAGACCTATTTTTTCCGGCCCGTGTATGAAGACAATGGCACTCCGGTTCCGCTCTACAGCACGTCGTCGTATCCGAGCCTCGTCACGGCAGGCGCTGGACTTACGTTCACTGTGAGCGGGTTGCCGCAAGGGACGGCGACAAGCGGCATCGTGACGAATGTTTCCACGACGGCGACAAGCATTTCATTCGGCACGCTTACGATCGCAACGAGTGTGACCGGCGCGCAGCAGCTCACCGTGACGACGAACGCGGCGAACGGTTATGAATTGTACGCCCTGCAAGATTCTCCGCTCTCCGACGGAAGCGGGCATGTGATCCCGGGCGTTTCGGGAACGAACGCGAGTCCGGTTTCGTGGTCGGGCGGATGCAGCGCGACATCGAGCGGATGTTTCGGCTATCACACGGGAAGCGCGGTGCTCTCCGGCGGTTCAACGCGCTTCGCCGCGAACGACACCTATGCCGCGCTCACGTCGAGCACGGGGGAAATCGGATACGCGGGATCGCCGTCGACGAGCAGTACCGTGAGCGTGGTATACCGCATCCAGGCGGGGTCGACGCAGGTGAATGGAAATTATGTAAACAATATTGTCTATGTCGTTGCGCCGAGCTTCTAACATGAATTATTTTTCAACCAAGCAGTTCACGGCGCTCGGGGCGCGGATCATTTTCGGAATTATTTTCGCGCTGGGATTTATTGTTGCGGCGCCGGCCGCCCACGCGGCGGATCTCACGGTGACGCCGGCGGTGATCGACGACCACGGACTGCCGCAGGATATTTTCAATTACACACTCACGCTCACCAACACGACCGATCATCAGATAAATATTTTTGCATACGTGTATACGATCACGGCGGATGGCAGCCAGCCGTTCATCGACCCGTCGCTCGCCAACCGTCCGGCATCGCTCGCGAACTGGATCACGGTGACGCGCGGCGCGCTCACGTTCGCTCCGGGCGAAACAAAAAAGATTCCCGTCGGCGTGACAATCAATCCGTACGCGACGGCAGGGGAATACCACGCCGCAATCGCGTTCGAGGAGGGCGGCATCCGCGACGATGCCGACGCGCACTTTGCGGGGTCGCCGCAGACCCTCCTCGATTTCACGGTGGCGTCCAATAAGAAGGAGGAGTTATCGCTCGTGGCGCTCACGCCCGATAAGCGATTTTATTCAGGTTTTCCGGCCTCAATATCGTATGTCATCAAGAATAACGGCGACGTCCCATCGACGCCAGGAGGCGCGGTTTTGTTTTATGATCATATCGGCCACGAGATTGGTTCGGTCCCGGCGAATCCGGACGGCGTGACGATTGCGCCGGGCGAATCGCATACGTTCACGGCGACATGGACCGGAGCGAATGCCGGCATGGGCCAGTTCCAGGCGGCGCTCCAAATGGATTACGGTCCGAATAATGCGCAACTCGCCGACACGGTGATGTTTTGGATTTTGCCGTGGCAAAAAATTCTGCTCGCCTTCATCGCGCTCCTCGCGATCGCAATCGCGTTTGCAATCATCGCGCACCGTTCGTATCTCCGCAGCCATCACCGCCGGATGAAATTTTTTGAATATCTTGTGAATCAGATGAAGCGCAACAACAAAGCGGTGCTCGATCTCCGTGCGCCGCATCTCGCCGAACCGCCGAAACCGCCGCGCAACTACAAACGATGAAAAAATATTTTGTAAAACTTTTTACGGCGGCGTTCGCCGCGATGCTCATCGTTCCGGTTTCGCTTTTCGTCGCGCCGCAAATTTCTTTCGCGCAAACGACCGGCGCGTCGTCGATCACGATCACGCCGCCGTTCTTCACGGTGAACATGAGTCCGGGAGACGCGTGGGCGAGTTCGATCCGCGTCGTGAACACGAACCCGGGAACATTGCCGATCGTCGCCGTCGTGAACGGATTTTCTCCGGCGGGCGATACGGGACAGGGAACGTTCACGAAACTTTCCGATCTCGCGAATGATCAGGACGCGCTCGCAAATTGGATCACCGTTTCACCGTCGCCGTTCAATGTCCCGTCCGGCGGCGCGATCGACGTCCCGTTTTCCGTCGCCGTTCCAAAAGATGCCGCGCCCGGAGGACATTACGCGGCGATTTTGATAGGGACCCAGCCCGGCGGGAGCAGCAGCGGGTCATACGTCGGCGTGAGCAGCTTCATTTCGGCGCTTATCTTCGTGCGCGTGTCGGGCGATGTGAAAGAATCGGGCGCGATCCAGGAATTTTCAACTGATAAAAATTTTTACCAGGATCCGAATGTAAATTTCACGGTGCGATTTGCGAATAACGGCAACGTGCACGTCCGTCCAAGCGGCCAAATTGAAATTTACAATGCCTTCGGCAAGCAAGTCGGAAATATTTTAGTGAACCAGCAGGGGAATCTCGGCTACGTTCTGCCGTCGAGCACGAGAAAATTTTCTTTCAACTGGGAGGGTTCGAATAATTTGTGGGATATCGGGGAGTACACGGCCGTCGTCACGCTCGCATACGGAACGGATGGCAGCAAGAGCGTTTCGGGAACGGTGACGTTCTGGGTTTTGCCGATTTGGAAATTACTCGAAGATATTTTCGCGCTCATCATCGTGATCGGAATATTCGTCTGGCTGCTCAAGCGGTACATCCGCACGATGCTTGAACGCGAGATGGGGAAGTATGGTCCATCGCATCCGTCGCCTCGGTCTCCCGCAAGTCCTCCGCCTCCGCCGCCAGTGCGCCACAACCGCGAGCAGAATCCTGCAAAACCCTCAGAAACGATTGATTTACGCAGAAAAAACGAAGAATGAACAACCCCTTGACGGCCTGTGGATAAATAGCCCTTGCGGTGTGGACAAAATGTTATGTTAGAATTAAAAAAACGAAAAAGGTCAAAAGGTTTTCCCCTAAACCACATGATTTCTCGAAAGATTCGTAAAGATTTGTCGATTGCAGCTTCGGCTGCGCTCATTGTTAGTATTTTTGCGTGGACAACGTTGATTCACGTGTTTCCGGTCGCACGCGCCGTAAACCTCACGTCAGTGAGCGATACGTTAACCGATTCGCGCCCGGGCTTTGGGGCAAATCATACGATTACCTATACGAACTCAACATCGACCGTTGGCCCGGTAACCATTGTTTACACCTTTGACCCCGCCAGCTCGCTCTTCGGTGGCATCGGCAGCGTGACCATCAACGACGTAACTTCAACCCAGATGTCATTCGCGGCGGCTTGCAGCGGCGGTAAGGTGACGCTTTCCACAAGCACTACGGCTCTTACCGTGAACGTCTGCAGCGGTACGACACTTGCAACGGGAACAATTACACTCAAGACGTTGAATTCAAAGATTACAAACCCGACATCAACCGGTTCCTACATCATCCGTATTGGTGGTACGCAACCGAACAGTGCTGATACCCGCGTTGCAATCGTGAATGGCGTAAACGTTACGGCGGCTGTTGCAACAACCTTTACCTTCACGGTAGCAGGCCTTGCAACAAGCACTTCGCTTGGCAATACGGCGACAACGACCGGCGCTTCCACTTCGACAACGCTTCCCTTCGGTACTATTGCTCCGAACTCACATGCTGAGCTCGCACAGCAGCTGAACGTAACGACGAATGCCGAGAATGGTTATGCGGTGACGATCCACGAAGACCAGGATCTCACGAGCCAGACGGGTGCAACCATCCACTTGTTCTCGAACGCGAACGCGACGAGCACGCCGAGCCCGTGGACATCGCCGACGAACATCATCAACAACCCGCTCACGTATGGACACTTCGGCATCACGAGCGATGACGCGTCAAGCTCGCTCCTCGGCGCTCCGAACTTCGGCACGAGCTCTGCGCTCTACGCTGGAAGCTTCAACCCAACCTCGACACTCACCGTTATGACCTGGAACGGACCATCCGACGGCACCACGCAGAACGTGGGTCTCACGAAAGTTGCCTTCCGCATCGAAATCGGAACACTCCAGCCAGCTGCAAACGACTACACAAACAACCTGATCTACGTAGCGACCCCGGTGTTCTAAAAAAGACTTCAGAAAAACCCCGAGGAATCGGGGTTTTTCATTTATCAAGCCTGTGTATTGTCCCGAGGAGGCTCCCATGCTACTATGAATCCAACGATGAAAAGAGCGTTCGCAGGATTGGCCGCAATCGCGGCAATGCTCATGATAGCGGGATCGGGGATCGTGCATGCCCAAACCGCGAATCAAACGGGTATCAAGGTACAACCCGCGCTTTTTGAACAGGAGATCAATCCCGGCGACCAATTTTCCACTTCTATTACCGTCACGAATCCTGATCCGACCGCCAAACAATTCACGGTGAGCGTTCAGGATATTTCTGATATGCTGGCCACGGGACAGCCGGTTTTCACGGCTTCTTCGGTTCCGGAATACGGCTTGAGCTCGTGGGTAACGATCAGTAATCCCATTATTACGATTCCTGCAAACGGCACGGTTTCTGTTCCGTTCACGATTCACGTTCCGGCCACGGCGGCTCCGGGCGGCCACTACGGCGCGATCTTCGTAACCTTCGGCGCCAAACGGCCGACCTTCAACGGCACGGGCGTCGGATACCAAGTTGGCGCGCTCATCGATCTTCGCATCGCAGGCGACGCGAAAGAAGACGCGCAGATCCAGGAGTTCAGCACCGACAAGGGGCTTTATCAGGATCCCAACGTCACGTTCACCGCAAAAGTTGAGAACCAAGGCAATGTTTTGCTCCGCCCGCGCGGACCGATCGACATCACGAACATGTTCGGACAGAAAGTCGGCGAGGTGGTGATCAACAATGATGCGGCAGCGATTTTCCCCGGGACGGTCCGTTCATACAGCGTGAACTGGACGGGAAGCGGATTCATGATGGGGCGCTTTGATGCGGTGATGTCGCTCACGTACGGCGACCAGGGCAACAAGACGGTTTCGCGCGAACTTTCATTCTGGATCATTCCGGTGATGCCGATTCTCGCCGTGCTCGCAAGCATCATCTTCTTTGTCTTGCTCTTCATCTGGTCAATCCGCACCTACGTCCGCAAGAAAGTCGCTTCGATGACGTCGGGCCGTTCCGAATCGCCCGAGGAGCGTTTCCTCGCCGAAGGACGCCTTCCGTTCTCGCGCTTGCTCTTCATCCTTGTTGCAACAGCGATCTTCGCGATCATCTTCTTGATGATCCTGTTCTTCCTCTTTGGGTAATGGCCCCGCGAAAATCAGTCGGCATATTTCTTATCATGGCAGCTATCGGCTTTATTGCCGTAGGGGTTTTTGGCGCATCGACCGGCTCGACGCTTTCTCCGGCTGATGTCGGCGTCACCGTCGGCGTCGCTCCGAATCCCTACAACACGTTAAATGCGCAACTCGATCAACGCCAAAAAGTGCTCGACGCCGAGGCGTCTAATTTGCAGGCCGAGGAGGCGGCGCTCAATTCACAGACGTCGACATTCGGGAATGGCTCGGAATCGCCGATGATTGGATTTCTCATGATCGCGGTTGGCGTGCTCGCATTCCTCGTTGGACTTAACTTTTATTTCGATTGGCACCGCAGCACGCAGGGGACGGCGACGCCCGCGTAGCGCCCTTCGCGAGGTGCTACTATTATAGAGTGAAGCGCCAATCGTTTTTACTTTTTTTTGCGGCAATTTGCGTAGGAATATTCGGTTTTTTACCGTCTGCGCACGCCACGCGGCTCGCTTTTGTTAGCGATACGGTGACCGATTCGCGGCCGTCGTTTCCGGCGGATCACAAGATCGTATTCCGCGTGCCGAGCGGCGTTCCGGCGCTCGGGCAGATCGTTGTCCAGTTTCCCAATAATCCTTTTACGATAGACCCTTCATTTAGTTTTAATGATGTTGACGTGCAGGTTTCGCCCGATTCTCCCTACGCCGATTTTACGGATCGGCCGATCGCGGCAAACCCCGATGTTTCGAATGACGGCGTGTCGGTTGACCCCTCGAATGGCACGATAACCATCACGCTCTCGTCAGGCGGCGGGATTGCGGCGAATTCCTATGTGCGGATATTGCTCGGCGACAATGCGACGTTCGGCGGAAACGGTTCGTTCCAGATCGAGAATCCGAGTTCAACGGGTTCCTACCTCGTCAACTTCGGCACCTACAACAGCGTCGCCACGCCAATCGACTACGGATCGACTATCATCGTGATCCTTCCGGCGGTCGGCGTTGATGTGAACCAGAACCGCGTGAACCCGGCGGTGCTTTCGAACGGCATGCCGACGGGAACGATTCCGTCGAACGTGAATGCGGTGCTCGTTTCTCTGAACACCGATGTGTTTTCGAACTGCCGGTATGCGACGACGTCGGGCGTGAGTTACGACGCGATGACGAATTCCTTTACGCGCACGTCGAACGGCACGTTCCACACGGCAACCATCGCGCCGATTACGCAGGGAACGACGTACAACTTGTATGTCCGCTGCCAGGATTTCGTCGGCAACAAAAATACGGACGATTACCTCATCTCGTTCACGGCAGGACAGCCGACCGGCACCGGCGCCGGAGGCGGAACGAGCGGCGGCGACAATCCGAGCGGCGGCGGAGGCGGAGCCGGCGAACCGTTTCCAGCAGGACCTGCGCAGCCGTCGGTTGTCATAAAAGGCATCGGAGTCCCGAATGCTACGATTACGCTTCTTCAAGACGGCAAGACCGTTCCGCCCGGGACGCGTGCGGATTCGACCGGAAAATTTACGGTCACCATCGACTCGCTTCCGCAGGGGACGTATTCATTCACCATTCTCGAAAGCGACGCCTCCGGGCATGTCATTTCTTCTTATACAACAACGATCACGGTGATTTCGGGAACATCGAATAGTCTCACGAATAACATTATTCCGCCGAGCGTCACGGTTGCGACGAGCACGGTCAAGCCGGGCGGGACGGTGGATGTTTCGGGGTTCGCGCCGCCGTCATCAACCATAGAGCTTGTTGTGATGAGCCAGGAGAACCTTCAGGATCCGATCAAGCTCACGACGAGCGCCGATGCCACGGGTGCGTGGTCGTACAGCCTTTCAACCGCGGATTATCCGATCGACACCTATGAGCTCAAAGCCCGCGCCACCCTCCCGGGCTACACCGCAAGCAATTATTCGGGGATCACATACCTCGGCGTGGGCACCGCGCCGAAACCCAAAAACCGGAACGGCGATTTGAACGGCGACGGCAAGGTGAATTTGGTTGATTTTTCCATCATGCTGTTCCACTGGGGGCAAAATTATGCGCCAGCCGATTTGAACGGCGACGGGACGGTCGGTTTGGTCGACTTTTCCATACTTTTATTCAATTGGACGGGGTGACAATCTGATATACTTATAGTATCAGCACCTCGAACATGCTCTCTTTTTATCAAAAGCTCGCGACGAAACTGAACGAAGATCCATCCGCTGGGAAACCGGATGCTCCGGCGACGAAGGCAGCATCGTTTAAGGGGACCGGCGAGCGGACCGATCCACCGGCAAAAGCTCCGGCTCCGCAGCACGAGGGCAAAGAGCCGGCGGAAGAAGCCGTGCCCGAAGGGGCGCAGACCCTCGAGGTGGATCTTTTCCAATCCGAAGCTCGGATGGTTCTTTTTGCGCAGATGAGCGGCGTTGCCAAGGGCACGCTCGACCTTACGATCGACGAAGAAACGAACACGATTATCATCCAAGTGCAGCAATCCCGCCCGACGTTGCCGCCGCTTCCCGGCGGGAAAGAGGGAGACCCTCCCGAAAAAGGTTTGTACACCAAACAGGAAATCGCTTGGAAAAATTTGTACCGCAAAGTGTATCTTCCGGCTTCGTTCGATAGCGGTGAGACGCAAGCGTTCCTTGAGCGGGGCGTGCTCATCGTCGTATTGCCGTCGAAACGCCCCGGCATGGGCAAAAAACTTTCCATTGTCGAAATCCCGGATGAAAAACCAGCAAGCCCGATACAAAAATAGTGTCGCGGCTTTGTTGGTCGCGATGCTCGCCGTGCTCTCATTGGGACCTGCGGTGCATGCCGCGGGTTCGGCTGCAATGTCGCTCAGCCCTTCGAGCGGGACCTATGCCGTCGGAAAAAATTTCACCGTGAGCGTGATGCTCGATTCGGGCGGCGGCATCGGCGTGAACGCCGCCGACGGCAAACTGACGTTCGACCCGACGCAGCTCGCCGTGCAAAGCGTTTCAAAAGCGAATTCCGTTTTCAATCTTTGGGTGGCTGACCCTTCATTTTCAAACACCGACGGTTCGGTGAGTTTCAGCGGCGGCAGTAACAACGCGTACACCGGAAGTGCGGGAAATGTTTTTGATATCACGTTCCAGGCGCTCAAAGCGGGGACGACTTCGGTGAGTTTTGCTTCCGGCGACGCACTCGCTGCCGACGGCCAGGGCACCAACGTTCTCGGCGGCACGACGGGTGCGACATTCACAATCGGCGGCTCGGCTTCTGCAACGCAAACGCCAAAACCATCGTCAGCCGATTCGGGCAGCAGTTCGTCCGGGTCGGGTTCCGGTTCCGGCAATGGCGGAGGCGGCGGTGCGCCTGCATCGTTTACGCCGACGGTTACGATTTCATCGCCCACAAATCCCGATCCCACCAAGTGGTATAACAATCCAAACCCGAACTTTACGTGGCAGCTCACGCCGGATATCGCAGGCGTGAATACCGCGTTTGATCAAAATCCGAACACGCTTCCCAAACGGAGCTCTGCAGGCCTTATTTCATCGAAACAATTCTCCAATGTTCCGGAAGGCGTATCGTATTTTCATGCCCGCTTTGAGGATGCGCTTGGCAATTGGAGTGACGCTTTTACAATGCAGGTGCAGATCGATATGACGCCGCCGAAGCCGTTCACGGTGACGGCCCAGCCGGGCGCCGGCATTTCCGGCCGCACGGTGCTTGAGTTCACGGCGACCGACACGGTCTCGGGCGTCGACCATTACGTGGCCATATTCGACGGAACGGCATCAACGACGGTTCCGCTCTCGGATGTGGTGAACGGCATCTATACCGCACCGCCGCTCCTTGCCGGCAAACATACGGTTGCGATCCTTGCCATGGACAAAGCCGGCAACAGTGCGGAAGCCGATGCGGAGTTCAACATCGCCGGCGTTTCTTCGCCCGAGATTACGAACTTCCCCGCAACGGTGATTGAAAATTCTCCCATCGTTCTCGAAGGTGTTGCCGACAGCGGTTCGAATGTGACCGTTGACCTGAACTCAAGCGCGGGCAAAGTGGTTTCGGAAGGAAAGATGGTTGCCGATACGACGGGCCACTGGCTCTACGCCGTCGAGGGAGGATTGCCGGGCGGCGACTACTCGCTCGGCGTCTCCATGGTGACGACGCAAGGCGCTTTTGCGAGTACGACGGCGCGGGCGATGATGCATGTGATCTCGGCGCCGTTCATTGATCGTTTCGGTTGGATTCTCATCGTGCTCCTCATCTCCGCGATCTGCGGCCTCGTCACATTCGGATTCTACAAGAAAAAGATATTCGACATGCAGGTGGCGCTCGCAAAGCGCGAGAACACCGAAGCGCGCGAAAAAACCAAAGCCGTTTTCGAAGCGTTGCGCGAAGAGGTTGACGACCAGGTGAGCCATATGGAAGGCGGCGCTGCGCAGGCGCAAGGCGAAGCGAAGCTCGAACCGGAAGTCGTGCTTGATTCCATGCGCACGGCGCTCGGCATTTCGGAAACAACGATCCAAAAAGAAATCGACGACGTCGACAAGGCGCTCGCCGAAGAATGATCCTATGTGGGAACGTATTTCACGCGCAAAGCGCCGGTTGACCCACGGGATCCGGTCAATCGCCGCGAAATATAAGAAAGCGCAGCCCGATTCCCGGGTGAGCGACGTTCACGCCGGGCCGTCGGCCAATACCGTCATGTTGCGCGAGCGCACGTTTCGCGTTGAATTCGAGATCAACCGCCGCAGCATAAAAAAATTCTTTAAAAAATATAAAATTCCGGTCGTCGCATTTTCCGCAGTGCTTGTGATGGGCATCTTCGTGCGATTCTTGCTCGTCGGTTTTGCGACGACGGCCGATTTCTACCCAACCTCGTGTTTGGGCAGCTGGGACAATGTGCAGAACGCGCTTGGCAAGCCCGACCTTGATGGGCCGTCTCCGGCCTCCGCGTATACGCCGCTTAATTCCGCCATTTTCAGCACAAGTACGGCCCAGATGTTCTGCGGCAATTTTGCGGGCGATGCCGATATTTCACAATTCGCAGGGAAGAAATTTCAATCGGCGCAGATCGTGCTTTCGTGGTATGTCGAACCCGCCAGCATGGCGCAGCCCGGCGCGTCGGGATCGGTTGGCGGAAGCGGCGGCGTGAATGGTGGCGGCGGTGGAGGGGGTGGCGGCGGAAGCGGTGGCGGTTCGTCGATCGATACGTCATCAACTGATCTGAGTGCGGCCACAACAAGCAATGCAGCGAGTCCGGCCACGAGTACCGATCAAGGCGGGGGACAAAGCGCGGCAACAACGACGCAAGATGCTGCAGCGACGAGTACGGATCAAGCATCGACAACACCGGATTCAGCCGCAACCTCTACGGCAGCAACTTCTACGGTGGCATCGACCACAACGGCGACGACCACAACGGCAACCACAACGCAAGATCAAACAGCGGCAACCTCAACGGACGCAAGTGCTTCGTCGCAAACGGATACGTCGACCCAGCAAGCTGCGCCACCGCCACCACCGCCTCCGACAACGGATCCGTCGTCCCCGCCGCCTTCGTCGTGGCTGTATCATTTGATCCCCGTCGCATTCGCCGATTCGGTTTCATCAACGCCCATTGCGACAAGCACGGCAACTTCGGGTTTGTCGCTTGTCGTTGCAACATCGGTGACGGGAGTTCCTTCAACCGCAACGCTGCCGGCGCCGATTACGGTCAATACGCAGTCATTCCAAAATATTGTTTTGCCGTCGAGTACGCCGGACGATTTTTTGGGTATTGTGTATTCCACGGATGGCGTGACGTGGCAGCCGCTCGTTGATATCCATGAGGACAATTGGCAAACGAGCCGTTACGACCTTCCGATCACGTCGTGGGATGAGCTCAAACATTTGCAAGTTGCATTCGTCGGCCTTGGCCAAGCGAATCCGCCGAAAATTTATCTCGACGCCGTCGGCGTTGAGGTTTCATATATCGACACGCCGGAAGCGATGACCACGGTTACGCCCGCGCCGGATGATCAATCCGTCGACGCAAGTTCAACGGATGTGCAATCAGAATCGCAGCAACCGACGGGTCCCGTGATCCAGCAGCAATCGATGGCGCAGAGCGACATTTTCCAGCAAGGCGCGGAGCAGCAATGCGTTGCGGTGCCGTTCTCGCAGACGGTTTCTCCAGGTGGAAGCGCAGCGTTCAACCTGCAGCTCTTCTCCGGACTCACGACGCCATTCAGCAAACCCAAAAAGGGGACGACGGCGACATCAACCTTGCCGCAAGGATATCAGCATCCCATTTATGACATCCGCCTCGGATCGCTTCCATCCGGTGTGAGCTATGTTCTGAACCACGGGCCAATGTCCGATGCCACAAGCACGGCGGCAATCATTATGAATGTTAGCTCAAAAGCGACGCAGGGATCATATAGTTTGCTCGTGATTTACCGCGAACGTCAGGATGATGCCTCATTCCGCTCGACCGGCTGCCAGTTGAACCTGGTTATCCAGTAAATCGGGGATTTTCATAGGATATAATTGAAATAAACCGGCTCGTGCGGGATATTTTTCAATGAGAAAATTTTCCATAGTTCTGGGATTCGGCGTAGCGCTTGTTATGGCGTGCGCCATTCCGGTCTTCCGTGCGCATGCAGCCACATCGACGGTGATTGACCCGACCGTTACGACCAACAAGCCATCCAACAACGGGACATCGTTCACCAACGTTTTCGTGTCGAGTTCTACCGGTTATGCGTTCTATCGCGACAGCACAAATAACTGCGTATATGCAAAGACAACTGATGGCGGTACAACATGGGGTGCTGCCGTTACGGTGGGCCCAAGTACGACTTGCATTCGCGTTGCCGTATGGTACGACCGATGGACTCCGGGCAATACGACCGGCACGTTCATCCATATTGCAACGCTTGAAACGACGCATGACGACTTGTGGTATGACCGCCTTGACACCTCAAACGATTCTTTAAGCACCATCCTCGATATTTCAAGCTCAACCCAGGCCGGCAGATATACGGCGGGTGCAACGGTGGGTACGATCACCGAGGGGACTGACGGCCATCTTTATGCAGGCGTATTCAACACATCCGACTCATATATTCTTACGTGCAGCGCCAACTGCACTGCGTCGCTTACCAATTGGCCGGAAATCGGCAATAACAATGCATGGCTGCCTGACGCCAATGACTGGATGATTATGAACCCCTTGCCGGCGGGAGATATTTTAAACATCAAATTCAACATCGCGAGCAGCACGCTCGAATCAAAAATGTGGCACGAGGCTTCATCGACATGGGACGCGAACTGGACCATTATCGACAGCAACTGTCCGCCAAATACAACCTATGATGGCCATTTCGGCACTGCCGTGAACCACAATTCGAATTTCATTTATTTGGTTTCCGCATGCAATATCGCAACGCTTTCGGCCAACACGGGCGCCATACGTACTTGGACATATAATCCTACCCCCGATACGTGGACGCGAGACACCGACGTGGAAACAAGTTCAACGCTTGGCCTTACCGGCGCAAAGATCGGCTTGGACTTGAACACCGGCAATGTGTATGTGGTCTATAGCGGCCGCACCACGCCCGCCACCGCAGCAACGGCAAACGTGTACTATAAGATATCAACGAGTACCAGCATGAGCGCCTGGGGAAGCCGCCAGGGGCCAATCAACCAAACAACAACGGATATTTACGGCGCCCGCATCGACGGCATGTCCGCATCGCGACTGTATGCGACCTGGGTCGACGTGGGCAGCTTCACATTGAACGGCACAACGATCACCGTGTTCACGCCAAACACCATGACGGAAGCGGCGTATCGGTTTTTCCAAAACCAAGACAGCACGCAGGTAGGAAACACTTTCGGGTCGACGAACGCATCGTCGCTCATACCGCTTGCAGGCAACCCGTTCCGTCTGCGCATGCTCATTAATCTTGCCGGTACCGGCATCGACGTCAGCGGACAAAGTTTCAAACTGCAGTACGCGACTTCGACCGGCGGAGGATGCGACACAGGGTTCGTAGGCGAAACGTATGTTGACGTGGGCACGGCGACATCGAGCGCAATCAGTTTCTATAACAACCCGACTCCCGCAAACGGAGCGGCGCTCACCGCGAACGCGCAGGATCCGACCGATGGCACGAACGCCATCGATAACCAAACCTACGTCGAACAAAATAATTTCTCGAACGATATCAGCAAGGTCCTCGCCGGCGAAGATGGCAAATGGGATTTCTCCCTCATTAACAACAGCGGTTCGCCGGGAAATACGTATTGTTTCCGCATTGTGAAATCCGACGGCAGCCTTCTCGACACGTATACGAACGTTGCTGAAGCGCAGGTGGACCAGGCGCCGACAATCAGCAACCTGTCGTTAAATGGGGGGCAATCGATCACATTGATCGAGGGCACGACGACACTTGTTGTTTCGACGGCGACGGTTACGGATGCAAATGGATTTGGCGATTTCTTTGCGCTCACGGGCAAAGCATTTCGAACGAGTTCGGGGACAAGTTGCACTGCCGATCCGAATGATTGTTATGTCGCGACATCGTCGTGTGGATTTTATAATTGTGCTGGCAATTCATGTACGGCAGAATGCGATTACCAATTCCAGTATTTTGCACAACCGACCGATTCCGGGACGCCGTGGGCGGGTGATTCATGGACGGCGCTCATGCAAGCATCCGATACGGTGCTTTCCGGCACGACGGCGACTTCAACCGGCGTTCAACTTCTTTCGCTCCTCGCCTTTGAAACCACGTCCACTATTAATTACGGCAGCTTCAGCCAGGGCCAGACCATGTCGACGCTTACGGCAACGGCGACGATCCGTTCAAGCGGCAATGTTTCTATGAACGTAAATGTTTATGGAACCAACATGACGAACGGCTCATTCAGCATCGCGGTTGGCCAGCAGCACTTTGCAACATCCGCCCTCACGTATGCATCCGGCACAACGCTTCTCGCGAATCCTGGCTCAACGGTCGCCATCAACATGCGGAAGCCGAGCTCCACGGCAAACATCCAAAGTTCCACGTTTTTCTGGGGGATTGCCATCCCTTCCGGACAGATGGCGACAACCTATACCGGTGGCAATTCATTTATCGGCGTCTTGCACTCGTTGCCGTGGCCGCAATAAGTGCGCTTCGCCCCCGCTGCCTTCGGCACGTGCGCTCCGCCCCCGCTGCCTTCGGCACGTGCGCTTCGCCCCCGCTGCCTTCGGCACGTGCTAAAATGAAGTCATGCGACGCGTTTTGTCCGCTCTTTTTATCCTTTTTGCCGGTTTTGCGATCGGCGGGTTTACCGTCTGGCACGCGTTTGCGCAGACGGCCCCAACGATATCGAATGTTTCCGTAACGAGCACGACGGCAACGTCCACGACCGTTACCTGGACGACCGACCAGAAAACCGACAGCTTCGTCGATTTCAGCACCGACGCAAATTATTGCGGCGTGCGCAACCAGGGCGATTTTTCGACGAGTCACACGGTCGTCATCCCAAACCTCGATCCGGATACGACCTATTTCTTCCGCATCCGCTCCACAAATTCGGACGGCGACCAGCATTTTTCCGGCGACTACACCTTCACCACGTCGAGCACGATCGACCTTTCCAAAGTGAAGAACCAACAGCAGGCCCAGCTCGCCCAGCAAGCGATTTCGGCAGTCCAACATATTACGAATCCGCAAGCGTTGCAGGCAGTCGCACAAGCGGTGAACCAGCAAGCCCAGCAGGTGATCGGTCCGCCGCAGATCCTCGGCAATCCAAATCTCGACATCGGCGCCGACCAGGTGACGGTCTCGTGGGCAACCGACCAAAACTCCGACGGTACGGTTTTCATCTCTTCCGATTCTGAATACAATGGCAGCACCTATGCGCGCGAAGAGCAGGATCCGAACAGCAACAGCAAGACTCATTCGGTCGTTGTCGCGGGCCTCGCTCCCTCAACGCTCTACCATTACAAAGTTTCTTCAAAGGCGGCCGGCATCGGCGCGCCCGGAACGACGGGCGACCTCACCTTTACGACGAAATCAGTTTTGCCGAGCATCATCAATCCGCACGTCGTAAAAACCGGCGAACACGAAGCGACGATCAGCTGGGGGACGACGGTTCCTGCGGCTGGCACGGTGATCTATACCAACATGTCCTCGCGCAAGTCGCTCTCGACCGGCGATCCGAACTATCTCGTGACGCATATTTTGCAGCTTACCAACCTCACATTTCAGACCCGCTACGAGGCTGTGGTTACCGCGGAAAACCAGGCGGGAGACAAGATCACGAGCGACCCGATTTATTTCGTAACGACGAAGAATATTTATCCGCCGGTGATTTCCAATGTGACGAATGATTCCACGCTCTATCCGGGCCAGGATACCACGGTGCAGACCGTGATTTCATGGGCGACCGACGAACCCGCGCAGTGCTATCTCTCGTATGTGAGCGGCGTCGTGAAGAATGCCGCGGAAACCGTGTCGTCCACGCCCGAGTCGGCCCCGCTCGTGAAGCATGTGGATGTGGTGACAAATTTTTCGCCGGCAACCGTCTATAAATATTGGGTGACGTGCACGGATATCGATGGCAACACCACAAGCTCGGAGGACTTCGTGCTTCTCACGCCGGAACAGCAAAAGAGCATCATCGACCTCATCCTTGATAACTTCAAAGGCACCTTCGGCTGGCTGAACGGCATCGGCGGCGGCGCAAAGAAATAATCGAACCATGCTCGAGCCAATCATCAAAGTCAATAATTTAAGAATCGTCTACAACGAAGGCAGGGCTAACGAGTATTATGCCTTGCGCGGCGAGTCGCTCGAAATTTTCCCGCGCGAGTATATCATTTTGTTCGGCCCGTCCGGCTGCGGGAAATCCACACTCTTGTATTCGCTGCTCGGCATTCTTCCTCCGTCATCGGGCGAAGTGCTCGTGAAAGGGGAGAATCCGTACAAATACGACTGGCGCCAAATGGTGAAATTCCAGCGGAGCACGGTCGGCATCATTTACCAATCGTTCAACCTCATCCCGTCGCTCACCGTGAAAGACAACGTCGCGCTGCCGCTCATTTTTGCGAGCGTTTCGCCGGGCGAACGCAACAAGCGCGCGATGCAGCTCCTCAAGCGGTTCGGCGTCGACCAGCATGCGGACAAATTCGGCACGAATCTTTCCGGAGGACAAATGCAACGCGTAGCCGTCGCGCGGTCGCTCGTGAATGATCCGGAAATTTTGTTCGCCGACGAACCGGTCGGCAACCTCGACAGCATCTCTGCCGGCCAAGTTATGGACACGCTCGAAGAGATCAATATGAAGGATCAAAAGACGGTTATTCTCGTCACGCACGACGCGAAACTTTTGCCATACGCGCACCGCGTCTATTACCTTAAAGACGGAACCGTGGAGCGCGAAGTTGCGAATCCGGAAAAGAAGCAGATCAAGCAGATCGATCCGGGCACGTCTATCCTTTCCGAAATCGAAAAACTGTCGCGCATCTATCCGTATGCAACCCCGCAGGAACTCCGCGTGAAAAGCATCGTGAATTTCCTCACGCAAGACATCGGCTTCGACCAGATTGAGCGGCTCGAAAAGAACGTAGGCGCCTTCATCGACGGCAAGCTCACCAATCAGGGTTTTGTGGAGCGCCTCGCGAAAGGCATCGACGAGGGCGGCCCCGAAATCTCCAAAGATCGGGCCGAAATCTTCAAAGAGAAAATCAACATTATTCTCAAAGAAGCCAGGGAAATCCGCTCCTATAGGGACAATTTCACCGCAAAAGTGACCTCGCCGCGCCAGGCCGAACGCATCGCGGAAGTCCGCGCCGAGCTCATCCGCGAGTGCGCGATGCAGCTTCCCGACGAAGCAATTCCGCGCTTCGAAGAGTTACTCAAATTCCGCATGCGCGGATTCATCCAACAGGAAGATTTCCGCCGGCGGCTTGAGATCCCTCCCGAAGAAGGCGGCCTCGGCGTCGCGCCGGACACCGCCCGTACCGCGTCGTGGTACCTTGAAAAGCTGATCGGCCAGGGAATGTATCTATAATAAAGACATGAGAGCCGGCGACGCATTCAAACTTTCAACCAGAATGTTCAAGACTAATCCTGCGAGGACTTGGCTTACGGTTCTCGGCATGGGCGTCGGAACATCCGCCGTCGTCATGCTCGTCGGCCTGGGTTTCGGTTTGCAAAATATTCTTCTCGAAAAAATCGTGTTCGGCGACACGCTTTTGAGTTTGACGGTGAGCCCGCCGTCGACGAACGCCGTTGTCCTCGACCAGGATGCGATCACAAAATTCAAAACGATGCCCGACGTGCTCGATGTTTCGCCGCTCGCCGATTTTCAATCGCTCATCACCTACAACGGACTTTCGGCGAACACTGATTTGCAGGGAGTGAAGGCGTCGTATTTTAAATATGCCGGCATCGCGATGGCGGCAGGCCAGCCGTTCAGCGATGATCCGAAGGATAAAAATAATATTATTCTCTCAAGCGCCGCGCTCCAGCTTTTCGGCGTTGAAGATCCAAAAGATATTTTAGGGAAAAACGTTTCGTTCCGGGTGATACCGAATGCCGTCAACGGTTCCGGCGCGCAGGAACAAGTGACCTTACAGGGGACGTTTACCGTGACGGGCGTGACGAACGACGTCGCCGCGATTTACGCCATGATTCCACTCGACACGCTCTCCGCACAAATCGGCATCACGTCATACAGCAAGGTCCAGGTGCGCGCGGCATCGAGCAACGTATTGAACACCGTGCAGACGGCGATCATCGCGGATGGATACCAGGTGTCGGCGCTCTCAAAGACCGTCGAACAGGCAAACCAGATTTTCGGCGGCATTCAAATCGTCCTCGCGGGCTTTGGCGGCATCGCTCTTATTGTGTCCGCCATCGGCATGTTCAACACCATGACCGTTACGCTTCTCGAACGCACGGGAGAAATCGGCGTCATGCGCACGATCGGCGCCTCGCCGCGCGATATCCAATTTTTATTCCTGGCGGAGGCGGTTGTCGTTGGCTTTTTGGGCGGCATGACCGGCATGGGCATCGGCATCGCCGGAGGTCTCATTATTAATTACGCATTGAACGTTGTTGCGACCCACTTTGGGGGGACGGCGGTGGCACTCTTTGCGTTCCCGGGAACATTTTTGCTCTTTATTACCTGTTTCTCGGCAGTTGTGGGATTCATAACGGGCATATTCCCGGCCCGGCGCGCCTCTTCCATCAGTCCTTTGGAAGCAATTCGCTATAAATAGTGGAAAAACCGCTTTAGATTGGGGAGTAGGCTTTAGCTCGTTGTGGATAACTGCCCTTTTTCTGGGGATTATTTGAGATAAAATGAAGGAAACAGGCAATAGCGCATGAAACGGTTTTTAAACTGGGCAGAGAAGCAATACCGTGGCACGAACGGCAGGATCAGTTTTCTGATTCTGTTTTTGGGATTCCTTACCGCCGGCATTATCCTCGGCGCTAATTTCTGGGCGACCGACGCCATCCATCATGCCCGGTTTACCTTTGCACAGACGACGGCAACCACGACCGTCACGGTGTTGAACACCCCGCCGAACTGGACGGTTGATGCGCAGGAAGCTCCCGGATCGTCAACGTCCACGCCGACGAACGCCGGCAGCAACGTGACGTGGAACGGCATCGCAACCGATCCAAACAGCGACAGCTTCTATCTTCTCCTTTGTAAGACCTCAAGCACCCCGACGGCGGGCGTAGCTGGAGGCCCGCCGACCTGCGGCGGCGGCGCAGGCAATAACTGGGGCGTGTCATCGCTCACGGCGAGCGGTGCGAATGCCACGACGACGTACACAACGCAAAGCTCCGATCCGCAGAGCGACGCATGGTTCGCCTGGATCTGTGACAACAACGCTGGCGGCGCGCAGTGTAACGCAACCTTCAAACAAGGTACCGGCGGCACGGCATCACCGTTCATCGTGAACCACCGGCCGAACTTTGCGAGCATTTCAAACACGGCTCCGGCTAATCCTGGCGTGGCCGTGACATGGAATGCGATCGCTTCCGATACCGATACGTTCACTGGCGCGACCGACACCGTCCAGCTTTGGGTTTGCAAGGCGAACGACTTTACCGGCAGCACATGCGGCGCCGGAGGAACGTATTGTTCTTCAACTCAAGCGCTCGCAAACCCGAGCTGTTCGTTCACGCTTCCCATTCCCGACCAGGACCAGACGTATAACTCGTATGGCTACGTGATTGATAACCACACGTTCCCCGCATCGGGAGGATCGGAAGGTGCGACGTCGACCTATGTCGTGAACAACGTTGCGCCGACGATCACGTCGTCGAGCATCAGCTTGCTCAACACCAATGGTTCGAGTACGCCGCTTACGCTCACGACGCCGTCCGGAGAGACAAACGGTTTCCAGGTGAAGTTTACGGTCTCCGACAACAATAGTTGTTTGAATGCATCAAATGGACAGGAAGATGTTTCCGCGATTTTGAACGTGTACCGCTCGGGCGTCACCCAAGCGAACTGCCAAACGAACGGCAACTACAATCCGAACAACTGTTATCCTGCGGCGGTTGGAACGACCACGTGGTCGTTCAGCTGTTCGCAAGATGGCGGCTCGTGCTCGGGATCAAGTTCAATCTCCGCAACCTGGACCTGCACGTTCCCGCTGTGGTACGTAGCCGATCCGACTGACGGCGTCCTCGCGAGCGATACGCAATATTTCAGCCAGAACTGGCTCACGTCGGTTCGCGCGACTGACGACCAGGGAGCAACGAGCTCGCTCGTGGAAGCCGCAAGCGGCAACGAATTGGCGAGCTTCCTTGGCGTCCAACTCAATACGCCCTCCATCAACTTCGGCGCTTTGAGCCCGGGCACCAATAATCCGACGCTTGCCACGTCAACCAATCTCGCTGCGACGGGCAATGTCGGCATTAATGAAAACCTTTCCGGCTTGGATCTCTGTCCTAATTTCCCGAGCTGTCCGGTTTCCGCAACGTCGACTGTGCCCGTCGGCAATGAGCAATATGCCACATCAACCGTTGCCTATGGTTCCGGCGTTGCTCTTACGACCTCGAGCGTTCTCTTCCGCATCCAAATTCCGAAATCCATAGCCACTTCGACGAATGCGAGCGGCTCCACCTACTGGGGCATCGCAATCCCGGGTACCATCCAGCTCTCCGGCGCGTACACTGGTCAGAACACATTCGTCGGCGTAAAGAGTCCGGCGCAGAACTGGTAGCGACCGCTTCGGCGAGGCGGGTCATACGCTTCTTATGCTATAATTTATTTAAACGATTGCTGTTTTTTGGTTCCTTTTCTGCGACCAATGAAACCCAAGCTCCTCTTCATCATCGCACCGGCGCTTCTCGCATGCGCCTTTTTTTCCTCCTTCGGAATCCAAAAAATTTCGGCTGACGGTTTTGGCATCACGCCTCCCTATGTGAGAAATGATTCGCTCGCGCAGAACTCCCGGTACGAGCAGAAAATTATTTTGGTCCGCGGCAGTCCCGACCAGGATCTCGTTGCAAAAGTTTCCATCAACGTGCCTGGCGCGAACAACTGGATTACGATCGACAAGGGGAACCAATTTACGATGCCCGCCGGAACGCAGCAGGTGCCGATCTTCGTCACCGTGGATGTTCCGGGCGATGCAAAGCTCGGACGGTACCAGGGCAGCATCCAGATCGTCGTCTCGCCACTCACGCCTCCGACTGCGGGAACCGTCGGCGTGACGATCGGCGCGCAGATCGACGTTGACCTCCAGGTGATCGACCAGAAGACGGTGAACTTTGTGGTGCACCGCGTGACGATGACGAACGCCGAAGTCGGCCACACGTTCTGGTGGATGCATTTCCCGGGCAAGATCAATTTTTCGATGGACCTTTCAAACACCGGCAACGTCGCGGGCAGTCCGAACAAAGTGCAATTCACGTACGAGGATTATCTCACGCAGAAAATTTTGGACGCTGAAGCGAACACGAACGCTTTGGACAGCGTCCAACCTTTCGACAATAAATCGGTGAACGCGGAGATGCCGGTGTATCTTCCGCAAGGAACGTATAAAGTTTATTACCAGATTTTCGGACGCGACGACGGCGATGTCGTGGGGCAGGGGACGCTTGATTTGAGCGTGCTCCCGCAAGGGTCGCTTTCCGGCTATATCGGCTATGACTTCTGGGGCTTGCGGTGGCAGGAAAAATGGATCACGTATTCCATCATTCTCGGCCTCATCCTGGCACTCTGGGGGCTCTACGCGCTCGGTAAAATGGCCTTTAAGCGCCGGGGACGCCGTCGTCGGGTTTTTGCACCTCCGCCAGCGCCGCCGGGACGTTAATATACCTTTATGAAGCGCCTTTTTGCCGCCATTGCAGCTATCGTCGGCTTACTTGCGGTACACTCCGCCCGCGCGCAGTCCTTTACGGCGACAACAACGCTCACGATCAGCGTCTGCGGCAACGGCATTGTTGAGGCGCCTACCGAAAAATGCGACGACGGCGTGAACAACGGCAACTATTCGTCATCGACGGCAGAAAGAAATTGCCTCCCTGATTGCAGCAACTTTGCTCCGTACTGCGGCGACGGCATCCTCCAGCCGTTTTACGGCGAAACGTGCGACGACGGCAATAATTTCCCGAATGACGGATGCTCGGTGACGTGCCAGATCGAATCGGTTGCTCCGCTTCCGGGACCGGGGCCGTCGGCCGGATCAGGGGGATATTCGCCGGGCAGCCAGTCGCCGCTCAATCCGACGAAGGTCATCATCCAGGGCAAAGCGTATCCGGGAGCGAGCGTGAACATTCTGGATGACGGCACGACGATTGGCGTCGTCCAAGCAGACTCAAACGCGAACTTTTATTTTTCAACGGAAAATGTTTCGCCGGGAGTATCAACCTTCGGCATTTGGGCGCAGGACGTGCAAGGATTGAAGTCGATCGCGCTCACGACGACGTTCACGATCACGGCAAACGCAGCGACAACGATCTCGGGGGAATTTTTGCCGCCGACGATCGCCATCGATAAGCGGCAGATTTCGAAAGGCGGCACGCTTACCGTGAGCGGACAATCGGCGCCCTCGGTGACGGTTGAAACGCACGTCCACTCGGCGGGGGACGTTGTTGTCGCAACGTCGAGCGATACGAGCGGCAATTGGAAAGCCCTTATCGATACGTCGAACCTCGACAATAATGCGTTCCATACCGTGGATGCAGATTTCGTGACGACGATCGGCGGCGCGACGGCGCGGAGCGTCGTGAGCCAGGCGATATCGTTTTATGTGGGGAATAAAAATATCGGGAAGAGTTTCCTCGCCGACCTGAACGGCGACGGGAAAGTGAATTTGGCCGATTTTTCAATCCTCCTCTTTTATTGGGGGACGAGCACCCCGCTCGCCGACCTGAACGGCGACGGGAAAGTGAATCTTTCCGACTTTTCCATTCTGCTCTTTAATTGGACCGGCTAACCGCCTCGACGTGCTATGATTAAACTAATGAAAAAGTTGTTGGCTGCAGCAGCAGTTATCATTCCCGCCTTTTTCCCTTTCGCAACGCATGCCGCCCAGATCTACCTCGACCCGGCAACCGGAAAATATCCGCCCGGCGTCACGTTTGGCGTCGACGTTCGGATCGACAACCAGGGGCAGTGCGTTAATGCCGCTGAGGTTGATATAGCTTTCCCGCCGAACATTCTCCACGCGGTGAGCGCAAGCGACGGCAATTCCATTTTCTCGCTGTGGGTCAAGGAGCCGACCATCTATCAGAGTTATGGCATCGTATCGTTTGTCGGCGGCTTGCCGGGCGGCTACTGCGGGCGGGTTTCGGGCGATCCGGCGCTCTCCAACAAGCTTGCGACGATCTATTTCCAATTCCCCACGTCAACGGCGGCGGGGTCATCGACCTTCGCGCCCTCGGCTGCGCTTTCATTCGAATCAAGCACGATCGCCATCTTGAATGACGGAGCGGGAACCATCGCGCCGCTCAAAACGGCGGGCGCGGTTTATTCCACGCTCACGAGCGGCAAATACGCCCCGGTGAACACCTGGCAGGATGCGATCCAGAACGACGCAGCGCCGCCGGAGCCGTTCACGGTCGGCGTGTATCGCGACCAATCGCTCTTCAGCAACCAGTGGTTCGCCGCTTTCAGCACCGTGGACAAGCAGACCGGCATCGATCACTACGAAGTCGCCGAGGTACCGCTCAAAGACGTCAATACGCCGCAGAGCCAATGGAACTGGGCGCGCGCCGTGAGCCCGTATCTCATCCACGACCAGTCGCTCTCGAGCGTCATCGCGGTCCGCGCGATTGACGCCGCCGGCAACGTTCGCGTCGAAACCTTCACGCCAAGCACCCAGCCCAGCAAGAACCAGTGGCCATATCTCAATTACGTTGCCATCATCGGCATCGTCGGAATCATCGTGTGGCAGTTCGTGATCCACTTGCTCTAAGCCGCGGCGGCTGTTCTATAATCTGAATATGTCGAAATTAGACGAGCTCAAAAAATTGGAAGCCGAAATTGAAGCCGACACGGCGCTCCCGCTCTACGGCCAAGCGAATCTTGTTTTCGGCGAAGGTAACATTGACTGCAAGGTGATGTTTGTCGGCGAAGCCCCCGGAGCGAACGAGGATCGGCTTAAGCGTCCCTTTGTGGGGCGCGGGGGACAGCTCCTCGATCGCATGATCGAGGCGATCGGTTGGAAGCGCGCCGACGTCTATATTTCGAATATCGTAAAGCGCCGGCCGCCCGAGAACCGCGATCCTCTGCCTGCCGAGATCGAAGCATACAAGCCGTATCTCACGCGGCAGATTGCGATCATTGATCCGCCGATTGTCTGCACGCTCGGCAGGTTCTCCATGAACTATTTTCTGCCCGACGCCAAAATGACGCGCGACCATGGCCGCGTCCTCAATATCGACGGCCGCCTCATCTATCCCGTATATCATCCGGCGGCGGCGCTCCGCTCGACGGAAATGATGAACGTGTTCCGCGAGGATCTCATGAAGTTGCCAAAGGTTGTTTCCGGCGAGCTTACCGTCCACATATCAAAGCCGATCGCCCTTCCGGAAGCGAAAGCCCAGGCAAAGAAAATGACAAAACCCGAGCAGCCGGGATTGTTTTAAAATCATAGCCGCCTCTTTTCTGTTAGAATAAAGGCATGGACTTCTCCCCGGCGTATCTCGTCCAGCGCTTCTTCTATCGCTTTTTCGATTTCTTCCATCATTGGTACGTCGACGGCTCCCGGAGCATCGCGCACGCTTTTATTTCCACGCTTACCGCCGCCGACCGTACGTTTGCCGTGAAGATCACGCTGCAGCATTTCTTTGAGCCGCTGTACGGCGACTATTCTGCCGTGGGCCGCGTGGTGGGCATCCCGTTCCGCGCCGGCCGCGTTCTCATCGGCGGCGTGGCATATCTTTTTGTCGCGCTCGTTTTCGCCGCCATCTATATTATCTGGGTCGCGATACCCGCGCTCGTCATTTACTATGCCATCAGGAACCGCTAACGGCCTTGAGCTATATTTTGACGATCCGCGCATCCGGATGACGACGGTCGGCCGCTGGCTGACGCGCGTCGTGAGCTACGTGGCCTATTTTGTCCTGGTCGCCGTCGCGCTCACCTTCCTCATTTCCGAGCTGCGCGTTTTTTTCTGGTCCGGCGTATTCATCGTGCTTTTTCTCCTTGACCGGTGGGTGCACCGCGGGGAAGGAGACGTGCCGATCTCGGAATTTCCGGAGAGCGGCCGCGTGAACATTGCGCGCGCGTTCCGACCGGATGCGTTCGCGGTTTTGGGCCGTGCGGCCGACCGCTCCGCGATCGTCCGACATCCGTTTTTTCTTGAAGTCGCCGACCGCTTGCTCGAAGTCCCCGACGTCCAGGAGGGGATCGAGCGCTTGGATGTAAAGCCCAAGGAGTTCCGGGAAAAGCTCCGGCAAGCGATTGCCGACGGGGCGTCGCGGCTCGAGAAGCGGGAAGATTGCGTCGCACAGGCCGCGCTCCTCGCGAACGAAGCATTCAAGCTCGCGATTGCAAACGGCCAAGCGTTCGTTTCTGTCCATGATCTTTTTGCGGCGCTCGCAAACGTCCACGACGAGACGCTCGACCACCTATTTGAAATTTTTTCCATGAATTCGAATGATATGGAGCGGGCGCTCATATTCGGTGCCGCATCGAGCCGCCGCCGCTTTGGGCGGATTCCGGTCAGCCTCGGCGGGTTCACGTTTGCGGTGCACCGCACGATGCCTCATCGCATTATGAACCGCGCGTGGACGTCGCGCCCCACGCCGACGCTCGACCGCTATGCGGCCGATCTCACCGACCGTGCGCGCGACATGCAAGTTGGATTTATGATCGGCCACGACGAGGAATATGAACGCCTCGTGGAGACGCTCGGCCGCCCGTCGAACCCGAATGCGATCCTCGTTGGCGAAGCGGGAATCGGCAAGGAAACCATCCTTGGACACCTCGCGTTCATGCTCACCAAAGACGACGTGCCGAGAGCGTTATTCGACAAGCGCCTCGTCTCGCTCGATATCCAGGGCCTCGTTGCCGGCGCGCCGCCGGAAGAGCTGAACGCGCGCTTGCGCAGGATCGTCCAGGAGATCGAAATCGCGGGCAACATCATCATTGCGATTCCCGACATCCACAATCTCGTGAAAACGTCCGGCACCGCATATCTTTCGGCCGCCGACGCCCTGATGCCGATCATTATGAATAATTCATTCCCGGTCGTGGGCACCACCTACCCCAAAGAGTTCAAGCAGGCGATCGAGCCGCGCAGCGATTTCGTCGGCGCGTTCGAAGTGATCCGCGTGCAGGAAGTGAGCCCCGAAGATGCGGAGAAAATCATCACGTATGAGTGCCTCATCCTTGAGAAGCAGCACGACATTACGATCAGTTTCGGCGCAATCAAGCGCGCCGTCGTGCTCGCCAAAAAATATCTCCACGACAAGTTTTTGCCGTCGAGCGCCGAGGAGCTTTTAAAGAGCGCGGTCGTCCAGGCGGAAAGCCGCGGCGAAAAAGTTTTGGGCCCCGACCTCGTGACCTCCATCGCCGAATCCAAGCTCCACATGCCGCTCCACGAAGCGGAAGGCGAGGAGTCCGAAAAACTGCTCAATCTCGAACATATCATCCACACCAAGCTTGTCGATCAGGAAGAAGCCGTGAAAGCCGTCGCGCAGGCGCTCCGCGAATACCGGAGCGGCCTCACGCGCAAAGGCGGCCCGATTGCGAGTTTCCTGTTTGTCGGCCCAACGGGCGTCGGCAAAACGGAACTCGCGAAAGCGCTTGCGAGCATCCAGTTCGGCTCGGAAAAGATGATGGCGCGCTTCGACATGACGGAATACCAGGACAAAACTTCGTTCGTGCGCTTCATCGGATCGCCCGATGGCGCGACGCATGGCGCCCTCACCGACGCGGTCCGCGAGAAGCCGTACAGCCTCGTCCTCCTCGATGAATTCGAAAAGGCGTATCCGGATATTCTCAATTTGTTCCTGCAGGTTCTGGACGATGGCCGGCTCACCGACAGCATGGATCGCGTGGTTGATTTTACGAACACGATCATCATCGCCACGTCGAACGCCCATTCGGACATCATCAACGAAGCGCTCTCGAAAGGCGAGGGCATGGGCGATATCGAAGAATATTTAAAGAAGCGGCTCGTGGACGTCTTCAAGCCGGAGCTCCTGAATCGCTTCACAAAGATTATCATTTTCAAAAACCTCAAGCCCGACGATTTGCGGAAAATTGTTGAGTTCAATCTTCAGGACGTTTCGGATATCGTGAAGGAGCAGGGAATTGCTTTGGAGTTCGACCAGTCGGCTGTCGTGCAGATTGCAAAACTCGGCTACGATCCCGCATTCGGCGCCCGTCCGTTGCGCCGCGTGATCGATGAACGCGTCCGTGCGCCATTGTCCGAAGCATTACTCGCCAAAAAAGTGAAGAAAGGCGACCAGGTTGTTCTCAAATACGAAAACGAACAGTTCACGTTCATTCCAAAGCAGTAATTGACCGAACGTTATTTTTTTACTATTATCTCGCGAGGAGGAATGAATGAGACGTGATGATGTGCTTGAAAAAAAGCGGATTGAAATTCGGCAAGATCTTATAAGGTGGGCAAGTGAAAACCTGAGATTGGAACCAGATGAGGAGATACATCTTATCCTTTATATAAAGAAGAAGACGTCGGTTATCACTCAGGACGACCTTCTCACGAAGCTTCTTGGAATGCCCGCAGAGGCGTACTTCACCGAGGACCGGATTCGCAGCGCAGGGGCAAAAAGACTTGTTGTTAATCGCCTCAAAAACTGCGTACTGAATGCTTCTTCGGCAAGCAGGTCGGTGCTAACCGTGAGAGATGTTGTGAAGTTGGGCAAGAAAGGGTTTCTTAAGACTAAAAACGCTGGGAAACATACCGTTGATGCGATGGCCATGGTGCTCGCAAAAGATGGGATCACTTTTCCAGATTGACGGGAGCTCGAAAGAGCTCCCTTTTTGTTTGATATAATGAAGACACACTGTTATGAAAATAAAAGTAAACATTGATATCCGGGTCGGGCGCGTCGTCAAGTTTTTTGTCATCTCCGATTTGTTCCTCCTCGCCGGCTGGGGATTCATTGAGCCGGTATTCTCCGTATTCGTCGTTGAGCGGGTGGCGGGTGCGACGCTTGCAACGGTGGGAATCGCCGCCGCTATTTACTGGCTTCTCAAATCCACACTCGAACTTCCCATCGCAAAATATCTCGACGACACGCCGGGCGAGAAAGATGATTTTACGGCGCTCGTCGCGGGGCTTTTCCTCGGAGCGTTTTCTGCTCTTGGGTTCACGTGGGTGCGTGAAATCTGGCAGCTCTACCTCGTGCAAGTCGTGCACGCCATCGCGTTCGCTCTCTACGTGCCGTCGTGGTCGGCGATGTTCTCGCGCCACCTCGACAAGGATCGCGTTTCATTCGACTGGTCGCTCGACAGCACTGCCGCCGGCATCGCCGCCGGCATCACCGGACTTTTGAGCGGAATCCTCGCCGAAAATCTCGGCTTTAACGGCGTGTTTGTCGTCGCGGGCGTGTTCGCCATGCTCGCCGCGCTCGTCCTCATTTCCGTTCCAGACCTGGTCCTCCCGAAGCCCGTGATACGCGGCCCCGTTGCGCGTGAAGACCACACGCCGGCGAATTTGGAAGTTTAGAATTTTTTAACGAATCAACGGCGGGTTTGGTAGTATAGAGAGGATGGCAGACACGTCAAACGCCGCGATCGCGGAAATCCTCCGCCAAATAGGGGAATATCTTGACATGCAAAAGGTGCCGTTCAAGCCGCGCGCCTATGAAAAAGCCGCCCAGGTGATCGACGCGCTCGAGGAAGAGCTCGCGGAAACCTACAAGATCGGCGGGAAAAAAGCCCTCCTTGAAGTCCCGGGCATCGGCATGTCGATGGCGGGCGCGATCGAAGAGCTCATCAAAACCGGCAAGATCAAGCAGTATGAAGAGCTCAAAAAGAGCACCCCGGTGCGCCTCGACCAGCTCGCAAAAGTGGAAGGCCTCGGGCCAAAATCGATCCAAAAATTATATCAGGAACTCGGCGTTAAAAATCTCGCCGATTTGGAGAAGGCCGCAAAAGCCGGGAAGATCGCAAAGCTCGAAGGCTTTGGCAAAAAGAGCGAAGAAAAGATTTTGAAGAACATCGGCTTTGCGGAACAATCGGGTCAGCGTTTCATCACGGGCTACATGCTCCCGCGCATCCGCTCGATCGTTGCCCGCCTCGAAAAAGTTTCCGGCGTAAAAAAGGTGACGCCTGCCGGTTCGGCGCGGCGCCGCAAAGAAACGATCGGCGATGTCGATATCTTAGTTGTCGCGGACAGCGAAAAATCCACGCAGGATGTCATGAAGGCCTTTGTCTCCATGGCTGACGTGATAAATATCATCGCGGAAGGGCCGACGAAATCATCCGTAAAATTGCGCGCAGGCATTAACGTGGATTTGCGCGTCGTTCCCGCGGAATCCTATGGCGCGGCGCTCAACTATTTCACCGGTTCAAAAGAACACAACGTCGCCTTGCGGCGGATTGCCGTCGAAAAGAATTGGAAACTGAGCGAGTGGGGACTCTTCAAAATCAAAGGCGGCCGCGGGCCGGCAAGCGTCGGCACCACGAGCCGCGGGAGCAAAGATGAGATTATGATCGCCGGGAAAACAGAAGAAGAAGTGTACGCGAAATTCGGCATGGATTATATCGAGCCCGAACTTCGCGAGAACACCGGCGAGATCGAGGCTGCGCTTGCTCATACGTTGCCCAAGCTCATCGGCTACGGCGATCTCCAAGGGGATTTGCAAATTCAAACCGATTGGACCGACGGATCGGCATCCATCGAGGCGATGGCGCTTGCCGCATATCAAAAGGGCCTCAAATATATCGTGATTACCGACCACACTAAGCGCTTGGCGATGACGCACGGCCTTGATGAAAAGCGCCTCCTCCAGCAGATGGCCGAGATCGACCGCGTGAACAAGAAACTCGCCGGCAAGATCAAAGTTTTGAAGGGGACCGAGTGCGACATTTTGAAAGACGGCTCGCTCGATTTGCCCGATGATCTGCTCGCGAAGCTCGATGTTGTCGGCGTTTCAGTGCACTCGTATTTCAATCTTCCGCGCGCCGAGCAGACCGCTCGCGTGTTGCGCGCCATCGACAATCCGAATGTGGATATTTTCTTTCATCCGACCGGCCGCCTCATCAACAAGCGGCCGCCGATTGACATTGATATCGACGCGGTGATTGACCTCGCCAAGAAAACAAAAACGGTGATGGAAGTGAACTCATTTCCGGAGCGGTCCGATCTGAAAGACGAGCACGTCCGTAAATGCGTTGAGCTCGGGGTAAAACTTTCAATCGATTCCGACGCGCACGCGATCGCGCATTATGCGCTCCTCGAAAATGGCATCGCCGTGGCCCGCCGCGGCTGGGCGGAGAAGAAAGACGTGATCAACGCGTGGCCCGTTGAGAAAATGGTGAACTGCCTCAAGGGAGCAAAGAAATAACTGTCAAAAATCGCGCCGGTGCGGTAGAATGGGTTCATGGCTCCGGCCCACGAACCAGACGAATCAAAGCGCATTCCCACCAAAAAACAGGTGGTGGCCGGCTTTGTCGTTTATCGGAAAACCACCGACGGCGTAAAATTTTTATTGCTCTACCGCCGCGGCAATTATTGGAATTTTCCCAAAGGCCACTTCAAGCCGGGGGAGCGGAGCATCGATGCGGCGCTCCGCGAACTCGAGGAGGAAACCGGAATCAAAAAATCCGAACTTCGCATTGCGCCGAACTTTCGCGCCTACGAACGGTTTTATTTCCGCATCGGCAACGAAGGCATTTACGACACCGTGATCTTGTTCCTTGCCGAAACGCACAAAGCGGAGATCCGCATCGAGCCGCGCGAGCACAGCGGTTTTGGCTGGTTCCTCTATAACGACGCCGTGAACGTGATCGGAAAAAAATATGGCGACACGCGCAAAGTCCTCAAACAGGCTCGCGATTTTCTCCGCGCCCGCCGACGCCCGCGACCGGTCGGCCGCACCGGCCAAAAGGAAGGGGTTGATAATAAGAAATAAAAAAGCGGCACCGGGAAGTGCCGCCTTTTTATTTCTTTTATTTTGCCGCCGCCACCACTTTCTTGAATACTGCGGGTTCGTGCTCGGCGAGGTCAGCGAGGATCTTGCGGTCGAGGACGATGCCCTTCTTCTTGAGGGCGGCGATGAACTTGCTGTAGCTCATGCCTTCTTCGCGGACTGCGGCGTTGATCTTTACGTTCCACAGTTGGCGATAGACGCGCTTCTTTTCCTTGCGTCCGCGGAATGCATGCGTCCAGGCATGGAGCAATGCTTCTTTTGCGGCGCGTTCGTTCGTCTTGCGGCGCCAGCGGAACCCCTTCGTATACTTGAGGATCTTTTCGCGGCGCTTATGTTGTATGGTTCCACGTTTTACGCGAGGCATGGATTTATTAAAAAATGATTAATACGTGAGGAATTTTTTCAACGGATAATTCAAACCGCGCGACTGGCGCTTGTTGCGGATATTCTTCTGGGTTGCGCGGGTGCGAAAATGATCCGTTGCCATTGCGCGGCGCACCATTTTGCCGTTCTTGGTTATGCGGATTCGCTTGGTTAAGCTCTTGGAGAGTGCCATGGAAGCAATGCTTAAAATTTCATTAAAAAGAGCCGCTTGGCTCAATGCAAAACAGTATACGACAGCCGCGGATTTAATGCAAGCTACTTCTTGGCGATCTGGACCGAAGGTCCGTTGCCCAAGAATTTTGGCTCTGAAAGCTTCTTGTATTCCACGGGGATCAGCGTCAAAAACTCCTTCAATTTTTCCATCGCCCAGTCTTTGTTGCGCTTTTCGCGGCCGCGGAGGCGCATCGTCACTTCAACGGGATGCCCTTGGCTGAAAAACTTCTCAAGCTGGTGGATTTTGACCATGAGGTCGTTATGCGCGGCGCGGGCGCTGATCTGCACGGTTTTCATCGCGGCGCTCTTTTGGGCGAGCCGCTCCTTCTTCAGCCGCTTCTCTTCGTCGTAGCGGAACTTGTCGTAGCTCATGAGGCGCACGACCGGAGGATTGGCCTGCGCGGAAATTTCAATGAGGTCCAGGCCTTCTTCGGGACGGACCAACTTCAAAGCTTCAGCGCGCGGCATGACGCCCAGGTTCTCGCCTTTTTCATTGATGACGCGCAATTCGGGCGCCGTTATTTGGCTGTTGATGCGGGGTTTAAGAATGGCAGTGGGTGGCTTCGATTCGACAAATAGTACCTTCATTGTGGAGCAAATGGTGGCGTTTTGCAACTCTCGCTCATCGTGCGGCGAAGGGCGGTGCGTTATAATAGAGGCATGGACGAAGGCCCGATCACGCATCCCGGCGTTCCGCAGGAAATGTATCACACTCTCGGCCCCAAGACGTTTTGGATTTTTTTGCTTGAACGCCTCAATGGGCCGATCGTATTTCTCTTTGTGACGATCGCGCTCTTTTCGATCGAAGGCCAATCGTTTCTCATTGTGAAAGGCGTCGGCAATCTTAATCCGTACGTGGACTATGCCGCATGGGGATGCCTCGCCATTTTTCTCGTCATGCTCGGCGTTATGCTCGTCCTCACCTGGCTCGAGTATACAACCTACAAATATTGCCTCGGCGACAATTCCCTCAAAATAAAGCGCGGCATTTTAAACAAAGAAGAAGTTGCGATTCCGTACCGCCAGATCCAAGACGTCGACATCAAGCGCGATTTATATTTCCAGATGATGGGCCTCTCGCGCATCGTCATTCTCACGGCGGGCCAGGAAGATGAGAATCCAAAAGACAGCGAATCGGAAGGCGTGCTCCCGGCGCTCGACAAGGACCTCGCCGAATGGCTGCAGCAGCAGCTCTTGGAAAAAGCGAACGTGCAGAAGATTGTCGAAGAAAAGGAGCCGGTTGCAAAAAGTTAAAATTTGCTGTATAATCTGCGCAGATTGGAGGGTTTTATGCGCACATTGTCACAAGTTTTAGAAAAGCTGCAGCCAGAAATCAAAAATTTATTCGAGGTGCTTTGGCGCGCGGAGAGGACTCCGGAAAACGAGAGGAAACTTCGCGGACTAATCAATCTCAACAATGAAATTCTCAACCTGGCGCGGGGCAAAGTGAACTTCAATGAGGCGGCCAAAACGAAAGATTTTTTTACCGCCGTGGAAGTTTCCGATGAAGATTTTAACCGGATCACCCGCGCGCTCCTCGAGCTTGCTCCCTAGACCCTTTCCTCCGGCCCAACGCATCCTGCGCTGGGCCTTTATTTTTTCCGAAGTTTATCGTATAATATCCGTGCAGATTTAACGGGGACGCATTGGCTTCGATGGAGCGAAGCGGTGGGTCTGCGAGCCGAGCGCGCGTGCGTTACAGCGCATCATTTATAACTGCCAACTCTAATCGAGTTCCAGCTCTCGCTTACGCGTAAAGCCTAGCGAGGATCGGCCAGCCGGGGACTCTTCGGCTGATACCGGTCTTATATAAGGAGTCTCAAGTTTGCCCGGACGATTCTAAGGACAGAACAAAAATCAAGAATCATTTCGCTAACTTCGGTTAACTACGCTCGTAGACGGCCCATGCAGCTACACTCCAGACGGCGGTTCGATTCCGCCCGTCTCCACAAGCAAAGCAAAATATCCCTTTGGAAGGCACGCGGTCTCGCGCTGCTGCGCGAGCCGCTCCCTCTCGGCACCTTCGTGCCTC
>DATKNI010000013.1:0-9313 GCA_035541415.1 Minisyncoccota bacterium
CGTCCAAACACTATCTGCAGTTATACTGCTCGTAACATTAATTATTGCTGCTCGCGTTGGCGTTATGCCAAATACGAATCCCCCGATCCAGATAATGCACACGACCAAAAGCTTTTTTTTCATAGGGGATGGCATATTCCTTCTATGTGAAAAATATAACACGTTATGAATCCATCAGCCAGGGGCACAAAAACGCAAAACCCCGCGCGAGGCGGGGTTTTGATCTATCAACAAATGATTTGTTGAATTAGAGGCTTACGCAGTAATCGGGAGCGGCGCAACCTGCGCTCGGCAACGTGTCGCCAGCCGACAATGTGGCAGGCGCCGTGTAGCCGTTGAATACTGTACTGCTGCCGTTTTCGAGCTGTGCTGCGAGAACGTAGGACGTTGCCGAAGCACCATTCGTTCGGTAGTAGTATACGTGAGTTCCCGAATTGGTCGGGTCAAGCGGGATAGCGCTCGCTGAACCAGAACCCGTAAGCGCCGTGGACATTGGCGTAGCGCCGCCGTTGTAGCCGGTCGTCTGGGTAACTGCGCAAGCGTTGCTTGCAAATGCTCCCGGATAATAACCGCAACGGTTATAGTAGAGCTCAAGACCGTTCTGAACCTCATGAATATCCGAAACGCGGCGCGCATCGCGGCCGGCCTGTTGGGTTGGACCGAGACCAACCAATACAACGGAGGCCAAAATGGCGATGATGGCGACGACGATCAGGATTTCGATAAGGGTGAAACCTTTTTTCATTGAAGTAAAAGTTGAATGACTTTTCCCCGTTATCATCGACCTTTTTCTTACTATTAAGTGTAGCAAATCGCTTTATCCCCGCTGTGGAAATCCTATGAAAAACTCGACGTGAGCCGATAAATCGGGATAAGGACCGAAGCAAACAAAAGGCCCACCATAAGGCCCATGCCAATCATGAGAACCGGCTGGATGAGGTCGACAAGATTCGAGGTCAGCTGGTCGGCTTCGCGGGTGAAGATGCCCGAGAGGCGGTTGAACATGTCTTCCATTTTTCCGGTCGTTTCTCCCACCGCGATCATCTGGGGAACGAGATCCGGGAAAAGATCCTTGCTCTTTGCGAGGCTTTCGGAAAGCAAAACGCCTTGGCGGACGTCTTGAGCGATGTTTTCCACCGCTTCTTTATAGAGCGTGTTGTCGATCATGCGCGAAATGATTTCGAGCGCCTGGGCAATCGGAATGCCGCCATGGACGAGAAGCGCTGCACTATTGCCAAAACGCGCCAAGATCACCGGCCGATACACTTTGTTCACGATCGGAAGTTTGAGTTTTAACTCATCAAGAATCGCCTGGCCCTCTTGTGTCGCTCCGTAATCAAAGGCGACGATGCCGAGAACGATGAACGCAATCACGATGGCGGGCCACCATTTGCTCATAAATGAGCTGATATTGAGGAGTGCCTGCGTGTACCAGGGTAGTGCAACGTTATTCTGGGCGAACACCGCGCCGAGCGACGGGAAAACGAAGGTGACGAGAATAAAAGCAACGATGATGAAAATCGCGAGCACGATTGCGGGATAAATGAGAGCGGAACTCGCCTTGCTTGCGAGATCGCCTTCCTTTTCGGCGTAGTCGGCAAGGAATGACGAAACTTCGTTGAGATTGCCCGTCACTTCGGACGCCCGCACCATCTCGATATAGTATCTTGGGAATATCTGATTCTGCCGCTCCATCGCCTGCGAAAAAGAAAGTCCCCCGTCGATATCTTCGCCCACCTGCACGAGCGCTTCTTTGAGCTTGGCATTCGTGGTCTGCTGGCACAAAATCTTGATGGCGTTCGTAAGCGGCAGGCGCGCCTCAAGGAGCGTCGAAAGCTGGCGGGCAAAAATGATGAAATCTTTCCGCCCGGGCCGGGCCAAAAAATTTGCGATTGCGTCAAGAAAACTGGTCGATTCCGCCGATTCCAAGCTCAAAACAAACAGGCTGTGGCCGCCAAGGATCGTAACCGCGTCGTCGCGGGTCGCCGCTTCCACGTAGCCAACCTGCAATTCTCCGTCGCGGTTTTTTGCTTGGTATTTGAACTTCATGCGTTGGAATAGCGGGCGGAATTACGTCCGCTCCATGAGAATGCGCAATTCGGCGGGATTCAGCGAATACAGCTCCGCGTTATCGAGCGTCACCTCTTTGTTCTTCACGAGGTTCACGAGTGAGCGGTTGAGCGTCACCATGCCTTCCTGGAGGCTCGTCTCGATCACGAGGTCGATCTGGTACGTTTTACGCTCGCGGATCAGGTTGCGGATGGCGGGATTCACGATCATGATCTCCATCGCCGGGATGCGGCCGCCCGAAATGCGCGGAAGCAAGCGCTCCGAAACGATCGCGACGAGCGTCGCGGCGAGCTGGGACGTCACTTGGCCCTGCTGTTCCGCGGGGAATGAGTCGATGATGCGGTCGATCGTCTGCGCGGCGGAGTTCGTGTGGAGCGTCGAGAGCACCAAGTGGCCGGTTTCAGCCGCCGTCATGGCGGTCGAAATGGAAATGGCGTCGCGCATTTCGCCGATCATGATGACGTCGGGGTCTTGGCGGAGCACCGTGCGGAGGGCGGCATGGAAGCTCGTGGCGTCACTCCCAATTTCGCGCTGGGAAACGATGCACCGGTCCTGGTTGAAAAGATATTCAACCGGGTCTTCGATCGTAATGATATGGTCCGAACGCGTGTGATTGACTTCGTCGAGCATCGCCGCGAGCGAACTTGATTTGCCGTGGCCGGCGGGACCCACCACCAAGATGAATCCTTGCGACAATTTTGAAAAATCGTGGAGGAGGGGCGGGAGGTTAAGCTCTTCGATCGTCTTGATGCGGTTCGGGACGAGGCGGAGCGCCGCCGCAAGATATCCGCGCTGGAAATACACGTTCACGCGGAAGCGGGCCTTGTCTTCAAAGCTGTAGGCAAAGTCAACTTGGCGCTGGGTGATAAGTTTTGCCTTGAGTTCCGGATTGATCAGCTCGCCGATGATGCCCTCGGCGGCTTCCGGGGTCATGATCGGCTCCTTCTGGAGCGGGACGAGGACGCCGTCAACGCGGAGCGTCGGCCGGCGGCCGACCGCCAAATGCAAATCGGACGCGTTCTGCTTGGCGCAGGCGGTGAGAAGGTCGTTTAATTTCTGATGAAAATCCTCCATGCGATATAGTTCAATTGTAGCATAAAAAGAAAACGGAAAACCCTACAGTTCTTCCGTTTCCCGGATTATTTCTTCCATCGAAGCGATGCCGCGCAGCGCCTTGATGACGCCGTCCTGGCGGAGCGAGATCATCCCCTGCCGGCGCGCCTCGGCAAGGATCTTCTGCGTGGTCGGCGTTCCGCTCGCAACCAACGCTTCAAGCTCCGGCGTCATCTGCAGGACTTCATAAATGCCCGTGCGGTTGACGATGCCTTTTCCTTTGCACGTATTGCATCCTTTGGCGTGATAAATTTGATACGGCTCCGGGAACTTTGACGTGATTGCGATCGGGAGGCCCACCAAAGCGTTCCTGATGAGCTTCTGGACTTCGAGCGGCGCCGGTTCCGGCTTCTTGCAGTCGGGACACAAAACTCCCACGAGGCGCTGGGACATCATGATGTTCACCGAAACCGGGATGAGGAACGGCTCCACTTTCATGTCGATGAGGCGCGGGATGACGCCGGCGCTGTTGTTCGCGTGGAGCGTCGAGAGCACCACGTGGCCGGTTAGCGCGGCTTGCACCGCGAGCCCCGCCGTTTCGCCGTCGCGGATTTCACCGACCATGATCACGTCGGGGTCTTGGCGGAGAATCTGGCGGAGGCCGGAAGCAAAGTCATAGCCGATCTCGGGGCGGACCTGCGATTGGTTGATGCCGGAAACGAAATATTCCACCGGATCTTCCAGTGAGACGATGTTCACGTCTTCCTGGTTGAGCGATTGGAGGAATGCGTAGAGCGACGTCGTTTTGCCGGAACCCGTGGGACCGGTGACGAGCACCATGCCATACGGCTTCTCGAGGCCCGCTTTGATGCGCGCGCGGGTATCGTCGATCAGGTCGAGGTCGTCGAAATTCTTCAAGCCATTCTGCGGATCGAGCACGCGGATCACCACTTTTTCGCCAAGCGGCGTCGGGAACGTGGCAACGCGGAAGTCGATCTCGCGGCCGCTCACTTGCGACCGGAATCGTCCGTCCTGCGGAATGCGGCTTTCGTCGATCTTTAAATTCGAAATAACTTTGACGCGCGACGTGACGGGCTGGGCGAGCTCGATCGGCAATGAGGCCACTTGTTGGAGATCGCCGTTGATGCGGAAGCGGACGCGGACGCTCTTTTGCTGCGGTTCAATGTGAACATCGGAAGCCTTGCTCTCTACGGCCTCGCGGAACGTGTCGGCAACGATTTTGATGATCGGCGCATCTTCGGAACCGCCGCCGGCATCGAGCGCCACCACTTTCTGCGCGGATCCTTCTCGGAGGTCAAGCGCTTTCACGGCGTTTTCGAGTTCGGTGCGATAGGGAGAATATCGGCGGACAACCGCGCTCCAGTCGCCATACGAAATGAGATACACGCCAAGATTCAATCGATTCTTGCGCGCGATAAATTTGAGCGCTTCCTGCGCCTTGGGGTCGTCGGGGTGCAGCATCCCCACAACGAGGAGATTATCCCGCATCTCGATCGGAATTGACTCATACGTCCTCGCCGTATCTTCCGACACGAGCTCAAAAAGCTTCGGGTCGATTGTTTCCGGATCTATCTTTTTATACGGCACATTCAAGAGTTCGCTCTTCAGCGTCGCGAGCGCCTCATCGGGGATCACATTGCCGCGGGCGATGATGGACTCAACCGACTGGCCCGATACAATAGAATCCCGCCGGATGCGGTTTGCCTGCGCCGCCTGAATCATGCCGCGCGCCTGCACTTGCTGGAGAAGATCTTCGCCGGTCATTTGTCTTTTATTCTACCACAGAAAAAACGGCGCTTTCGCGCCGAATGGTCCGAGGATTGCAGGATTATGGGGCAATAAAAGGATTCGGGCGGCCGCTCGGAGAGTTGCCGGTCGATGTGGGAACCGGCGGAACCGGAGCCGCTTTCAACGCTTTGAATGCGTCGCTTCCTAAGACCTGATTGGGGTCGATGTTGCTTTCCACAATGGGGGCGACCGCATTCAAGTTGCCCGCCGGCGCGATGATTGCGAGCTGGGGCTGGGCAAAGAATATATAGTAGATGGCCGCTCCCACGACGCCGAGAATAACCAGCCATCCGATGATGCGGACGATATTGGAACGGCTCTTTTCTTCTTCGATAACGATTGCCATGTTATTGGGATTGGAAATAGGTTGTTGCCGTCAGGCTGAAAAGATAGCTATCGAGGGATGCTTTTCCGCTCGCCTGCTGAACCGGCTGGAGCGAAAGGCCGCTCACGTCAAAGAATCGCATATTGTCTTCGAGGCCCGCCATGAAGTTTTTGAAATTTTCATATGATCCCGTCACGGTGAACGTAAATGCAATCGTGCCGACCGGCTTCACGACCTGTCCCGTCGACGCGGCATTCGCGAACGATCCCCCTCCTCCAAGCGCCGTCGAGGGGACCATCTGCTCTTCGATCTGGACGGTTTGGATGCTCATGTTGCTCGCTTGGGCAAGGCCGTAAATCTGGGAAATGGCGTCGGCGAGATGCGGGCCGACCGGCAAGGCTTCGTTCACCAATTGAACTTGGCTCTCCTGCCCTTGGTACGTCGTCACGAGGTTTTTGATCTGCGTCGAAACTTTTTGCTCATTGGCAAGCAGGGCCTGTTCTCCGAGAAGATTTCCTTTCGACGTCTGGAGATCGGTATAGGCCGGAATGATGAGATCGAAATAAACAACGAAAGCGGCCGTGACGAAGAGCAGGGAGAATATCAGGCTGTAGAGGCGCTTGGTGTTCTGTTTCATTGCGCGGCAGGATTATTAAAGACCGACGGATTGAGCACGAGCTTTGCGGTGAACTGCCAATAGCCGCTCGGCTGGAAATTCACTCCGGTGACCGTGAGCGTTTGCACGTCCGGCGACGATTCAAAGATGGCGATCTGCTGGTTGGCGTCGGCTTCTGTTTTTGCGAGCGCCGTGAGATTCAGCGAATCATCGCTCGCCAGGTTAAAACTGGAATAGAAAACATTCGGCTCGGTGTGCGTTTCGATCCACGGAAATACATTCGAGGTCAGCGTGTGCTTGCGAAGCAGCGTCCGCAAATTGGAAAGCTGGGAATAAAAGCCGATGAGACTCGTCTGGTCGTCCAGCGAAACTGATTTTTCGACGGACGCAATCTGGCCCTGAACCGCAGATGCCTGGCTGTCGAGATAGGGCTTGTAGCCATACGCAAGGCCGGCCCACAAAAAAACGGCGATAAAAAGTATGCCGCCGCCAAACGAAATAATCCCCAGGGACCACCCTGGAGTCTGCGGGGCTTCGCGCCCCAGCTGCTGGACCACGCTTTCAGGAAGGGCCATGTTATTGAAAAATTAATTGGAAAAATCCTTGAGCCCCAGGCCGATCGCGACCCCCATGGTCGCGCCAAGTTCAGGCACAAACGGCGCAATCGTTTCCGGATAGATGAGTTTGGAAAAAGCGTCGCTCTTTACGACAGGAATGCCAAACTCGCGTTCCAGATATTTTTCGATGCCCAGCAGGTTTGCGCCGCCTCCTGAAAGCACCATCCGCTCCGCCGGCCGGGCGAGCGGCAATTGTTCGTGATAAAGGAATTGAGCCTTCTTTACTTCATTCATTATAGCATCCAAAAAAGGCAGCATTATTGTGGATAACTCATAGTTTGGACCGGTTCCCGTGATGCCCTTTTCCTTTTTCAGTTCTTCCGCGCGCATCGGATTGATCTGCAAGCTCGATGCGAGCGCCTGTGTGAGCGAGAACGATGCAAAATCAGTCTGCACATTCCACTGGAGCGATCCGCCTTCCAGGAAGATAATGTTGCTCGACCGGCTTCCGATATCGAGCATGAGGGTCGGCGTCGGATCTCCGGCGAGCAGGCGCGAGAGGCTCAACGTTTCGATCTCAAGCGTTCCCAGATTCAAGCCCGCCGCGCTGAACATGCGCTGGTACCGGGTGATCTGCTCCCGCGGAACGGAGATCAAAAGAATTTTCTGGTGGTCGAATCCTTTGTCGTCCTGATACTGTTTGAGCATGAGCCAGTCGAGCGCAACTTGTTCGATCGGCAGAGGGACATACTGCCGCGCCTGGTAGACGAGCGCCTTTTGGATTTCCTTTTCATCCATGCGCGGGAAGTCGATGATCGTCGTGAATACGGAAAAGAGCGGAAGCGATGCTGATGCCTGCGTGGTCCCTGGCTGCATCTCGTTCACGAGCGTCTTAAGAAGCTGGACCATGTCTGATTCAAAAATTTTGAGGTTGCTCGTCTGGAGCGCCTGGTTCGCGCGCGCAAGGTAGCCGCTCGATTCGAGGATGCCATAATTTGTCACCTCGGGTCCTTTTTCGCCTTTTCCCATTTCCACCATTTTGATCGACGTTGTTCCGATATCGACCGCAAGCCGCGACGAGGAAAGGCCCTTTTTAAAAATGGATGAGAAAAGATTCGCCATTTTTTAATAGAAATTTCATCTTGCGTCGTTATTATCATACCATGCCATTCCGCTTCTTCGCCGATATTTTCTTCCCTCGCGCGTGCCTCGCCTGCCGCGCGCGGGCAAGCTCTTTCGTCATCATGCATTCCGATGCCTGCTGTTTTTCCTGCTTCGATGCGATCCCCCGGTGCAGGATGCCGCCTGCCTTGATTCCAGGAGGTGCGCCCCGTTTTTATGCCGGTGGCGCTTCCCGCTATGAAAGCCTGATCGTCCAGCACATGGTCCACTCGCTCAAATTCAAAGGCGTGCGGGCGGCAGCCGAACCGCTTGGCGACCTCCTTGCCGAATACGTCGTACAAGCGCCGCCCGCGAGCACCGTTCGGTCATTCGTGCCGGGCGTGCCGGTCATCCCCATCCCCCTTTCCAAAAAACGTGAACGCGAACGCGGCTTCAATCAAGCCGACCTCATCGCACAACGCTTTGCGCGGAAATTCAACCTGCCCGTTGAAAATAAAATCTTATTCCGCGAGCGGCACACAAAACCGCAGAGCGAAACCGCGAGCGCGGAAGAACGGAGGAGAAATCTGACGGGGTGTTTTGCGCTCCGCGGCGCTCCGCCCGCGCGCGTCATCCTTGTGGACGACGTCATGACGACGGGGTCCACGTTCAAAGAAGCCGCTCATCTCTTATTCAAAAACGGGACGCAGGAAATCCTGGCGCTCGCGGCGTCGGCAGTGGTGTGAAATGCATTGCACGCGCGCTATTGGGGCAACAAGGTCTGAATGATGCTGCTCACTGAGAAAAATTGCTGATACGTATCCGAAAGGGATGAGAGCGATTTTTGGATGAGGCTGAGCGATTGGTCCGGCGACTGCAGCTGCATGAGCGCTTGCTTTGCGCCCTGGTTCGCGTCGAGCGCGTTTTGAAACGAAGCGCGCGCTGCGGAAAGGGCGTTCTGGAGGTCGCTGTTCGGCGTGGCATTCTCAAGAAACGCAACGGCGCGGCTCGTTTGGTCCATGCGCGTCTGCGCCGTGGAGAATAATCCTTGATTGCGTTCCCAGATCATAAAATTATTTACGATCGCCGCAAGCGGACCGTACGTTCCCTTGCGGTACGAAAGAACTTCGCCCGCCACCGCTTTGCTTCCCGCGATGCCGACATTATCCAACTTGCCGAGTTCGATGGAATAAAAATTGATGGGATCGTTCAGCTTGCTTGAAAGGGTGTTTGCTATGGTCGCCGCGTCGCCGCTCAATGAAAGCGCGTTAAGCGATTTTTGCAGGTCGCTTGCTTCGCTCTGGGCGCACGAGATCGTTTGTCCCAAGAGCTGCTTGCGCATCGCGAGTTCCTGTTGGAGCTCGTCGTTGTAGCTGAGCGTCGGATCGTTTTCGACATCAACAAGCTTCTTGAGGTCGGAAGGTTTTGGAGCGCAGGGATCGATGACGGCTGGCGTCGATACGGTGCTCGTTGCCGTGCTCGTCCCGGAAGCTCCGGACGTTCCCGATGCTCCGGACGTTCCGCCCGTGCTCGAAGCGATGTCCGGTGCCGCGTGAGGATCGGTCGTTGTTGCCGTGCTCGTCGAATCGGCGTGCGCCGGAGCATAGGCAAATAAAACTGCCGCGATAATCGCGATGACAAACGGCAGCTTTTTTGTGATGCCTGTGCGGATCATAATATGAAAATTATCGGAAAGCCCTATTGCGAGAGCGCCTTGAGCGCGCCGTCAATCGTGGGCGATGACGTTGCCGCTTCCGAAGACGTCGCAGCTGCTGAACCATT
>DATKNI010000014.1:0-5434 GCA_035541415.1 Minisyncoccota bacterium
CGTCATTTGAACCTAAGGTAGAGTATTTGTTACTCTCCGTAAGTGCAGCCATCTTAAATGAAGTTGACGCCGTGTTAGGCATATAGCTGTAGAAGAAGGCACCCGATCCGCGGTTTGCGGCGGTACCTGTTACGTTCGTCGGATCAATCGGCTCGTTACCGAGCGGAGCGCCTGAGCTGATAAGGGTGAAGTTAACAGGGATCCAGCCCGTGCCGTTGATGTTGCGGGCATTCGCAGCTGTAACTGTTGCGACACCTGCCGTGCCGGCCGCTTCATTGGCCATCCACGTTCCGCATGTACTTGTCGGCACCGCTATTGTCCATGTACCGTTTGTTTGAGGGACGTAAGGACCATTGCTGCTTGTAGGTGTCGATATAACGATGCTTACATCGCAAACCGTCGAAGTCCCAATGAATGGGCTCGCCACGTCCGCCAAGTAGAGCGAAATGGCGCTCTTCAAGGTTGCCATGTCCGAGATGCGGTTTGAATCGCGCGACTGGCGAAGGAGTTCCGCCGGGTTGAGCGACAAGATAACGACCACAGACAAGACCGCGATGATTGCGATCACGACCAACAATTCGATGAGCGTAAATGCTTTCCGTTTTTTAGTAGTTTTCATTATTATTAACGCGTATATAACAAAACTTGTTTCCCTTTAATCGGAAAAACCCGACCTTTTGATATAAGTTAATAGTATCATAAGGCCTTCGAGCCCTCTTCATGCCCTGTGGATATCTAAAAACCAACAAATTCCGGCGGAAGCGGCGCTTCGAATTCATATACCCCTCCCCGGCCATCTGCAAAAGAAAGCGATTTTGCATGCAGCATGAGCCGCTTTGCAAAACGCGGCTGCTGTTTTGGCCCATACATCGCGTCCCCCACGATGGGATGGCCGATACTCGCAAGGTGGACCCGGATTTGATGGGTCCTGCCCGTCTTTGGGCTTGCCTCAACAAGCGAGTACTCCTTCCCGTCTTTTTCAAAATATTTTTCCTCTTTATATTCCGTAACGGCGGGCTTCATGTTTTTGAGGGCGTGCACGCTCCGCTTGAGCGTCCCGTTTTTTATTCCGATCGGCTTGTCAATGATTCCTTTCGGATTTTTTAATATTCCAAAAACGAGCGCGAGATAGGTTTTTTTGACTTCGCGCTTTGCAAAACGATCTTTCAAATATTCAAATTCTTTTTGCGTGCGCGGGATGACCATGATGCCCGACGTTTCCTTGTCAAGGCGGTGCACGATTCCCGGGCGCGTCTCAGGATCGTCCCCCACGGTTTTCACTTCGGGATATTTTTTTACGAGCCATTCGGTGAGCGTCTCGCGGTCGCGATCAACCCCTTTTTTGAGGGGGCGGTTCTTTTTGCTTTCCGCAACCCGGGCCGGATGGACCTGGAGGCCGCTCGGCTTGTTGATGATGAGGAAATCATCGTTTTGATAGATGACTTCGGGGGTGAGGTTCATGAATGTATGATAGCCCAATGTGTGCGCGCGAATGGAATCGAACCATTGACCTCGGTCTTATCAGGACCGCGTTCTACCACTGAACTACGCGCGCGCTTGCCCCGGCACGCCGGGACTTGTGCGTCCTGGAGGGATCGGACCTCCGGCCTTCACAATGTCAATGTGACGCTCTACCACTGAGCTAAGGACGCGGATCGCGTAATGCCAATAATAAACGCAAATCGATCATTTCACAAGACCTCGCCAGTCCAAGCTTTGGGCCGTTGAAAGATTGTAGCCGACCGTGTTCTGGGGCGGAACATAATTGAGGGCTTCGTTCAGCGAGCCGGCAATATTCCCCACTCCCCACGTATAGAAATACACAATCACGACAACAATCAGAACGCCGCACGCGGCAAGAATGGAATCGGGATGTTTGTTAAAAAATTCTTTCATCTTATTGGAAAAAAATGGTACCCTGGCCGGAAAATTGTCCGTTGCCAGCCTGGTCGGTGCTTATGCCGTAACTATCAATGTGGATCAGGGAGTTTGCCGCTTTTGATTCGAGGTATTCCATGAACTTGGCGATGCCGGGAAGCGTCCCTTGGATATTAAGCGTTATCGGAGCGTTCCCAATGGCGCCGGGAGGCACCGTCGGGAGATTCCCCTGAAACGAAAACGTCGTCACGACGCCATACGCCCGCGCCGCAGCATTGAGCGACGTTTGAAAATTGATCAATGCATATTGATTGGGAATAAGCGTCCCATAGGCGGTCATGTACTGCGCCGCAATGGGCGCATCCCGTTCGAGATCGGCGAAATGCGAGAGCGCGTTGTTCTGCGATTGGAACGTGGCGCGAGCCGCGACGATCGCCGCGGTGTTGGCCTGAATGTCCCCGGAGAGATAGAACGCACCGCCGATGCCAGCGACAAAACCCGCAACGATGATTGAGAGGCTGATCCAAAAGCGCTTTTTAAAATTCGTGTTCATCCCGTACCTTCATTTTAGCAAACTGAGGGGAATCCGCTCCATACCATAACGGTCATGAAATTTTGATTAAACAAAACTTCCCTTGGGCCATAAAATCGGTATCCTCCATAGCATGGACGATGCCATCAGATTCATAGCCCAAAGTCACCCGGCATTCCCGGCGCGCCTGCGGGAAATCGCAAAAATCCCGGACGGCATTTATGTCCGGGGCGGCGCTCCCGTTGAAATGCTCGGCAGGGATATGATCGCGATCGTGGGAACCCGGCGCGCAACGCCGGACGGCAACCGCATTGCCGAACATTTCGGGCGCGAACTCGCCCGCGCCGGACTCGGCATCGTAAGCGGGCTCGCTCTTGGCATCGATGCCGCGGCGCACGAAGGAGCCGTCGAGGCGCGCGGATTTTCCGTTGCCGTCCTTGCGAATGGCGTTGACCGCATCTATCCGAACACCAACGCCCGCCTCGGCGAAAGGATACTCCAAAGCGGCGGCATGATCATTTCCGAATACCCGCCGGGAGAGCCCGTCTACAAGTACCGCTTCCTGGAACGGAACCGGATCGTGAGCGGACTCGCGCGGGGCGTTCTCATCGTTGAGGCACCCGAGTCATCCGGCTCGCTCGCCACGGCATCTTTCGCTTTGGAACAGAATCGCGACGTATTCGTCGTCCCCGGCAGCATCAGCCATCCCAACTTCCGCGGCGCAAACCAGCTGATCCGTCAAGGGGCGGAACTCGTCACAAAACCAGAAGACATTCTTGAGGCATATAACCTTGAGCGCCGTCCAAAACACGCCGCAGAGAATTACCGCGGCAGCAGTGAAGAAACACTGATATTGCAGGCGCTAGCGAAGGCAGGCAGACCGCTCGATGTTGACAAAATTTCCCTGATGACTAAACTTGAACCCCGAATCGTCAATCGCGCGATTACGTTCCTTATCCTCAACCGCGCAGTCATAGAAAGCGAAGGAGGATATATACTTGAAACTAGTTTCTAGTTTATTGTTTCTTGCAAGAAAGAAGAAAGTAGAAACAGCTCACTAGCCATGGATCTCATCATCGTCGAATCACCCACCAAAGCCAAAACGATCAGCAAATTTGTCGGCAAGGATTTCACCGTGGAATCATCCTACGGCCACGTTCGCGATCTTCCAAAATCAAAGCTCGGAATCGATGTGGACCATGATTATGCTCCCCACTATATTATTCCCAAAAAAGCGCAGCCGGTCGTCGACAACCTCCGCAAACTCGCGGCGAAGGCCGACCGCGTCATTCTCGCGACTGATGAAGACCGCGAAGGAGAAGCAATCGCATGGCACCTGGTGTCCGCTTTGGAGTTAAACGGCGAGGCAAAAAAGTCCAAAAAGAAAAGCAAAAAAACAGACGCCGTTGCCGACAGTCCCGATGCCGCAGACAAAACCATTGCCGCCGTTGACGGAAAACGGGTCCAGCGCATCGTGTTTCATGAAATCACGCAGAGCGCCATCTTGAGCGCGCTTGAGCACCCGCGCACGATTGACGCCCATCTCGTGGACGCCCAACAGGCGCGCCGCGTGCTCGATCGCCTTGTGGGTTACGGCCTCTCGCCGTTCTTGTGGCGCAAAATCCGCTACGGCCTTTCGGCCGGCCGCGTGCAAAGCGTTGCCGTCCGGCTCGTCGTCGAGCGCGAACGTCTCATCAAAGCGTTTAATAAAGAGGAGTACTGGTCCATCGAGGCCGACTTTTTGCCGCCCAAAGGGAAAACGGCTTTTCCGGCATATCTCCATTCCTTGAAGGGCAAGCAGCTCGGCAAGATGGATATAAAAGACGAGGCCGGCGCGAAGCATATAATAGAGGGCCTCAAAGGCGCCTCCTACACGATCGGCGACATCGCTACGAAGGAAATCCGCCGCAATCCATCGGCGCCGTTCACCACATCCACGCTCCAGCAGGAAGCCGCCCGCAAGCTCGGCTTTTCGGCAAAGCAGACGATGATGATCGCCCAGCGCTTGTATGAAAACGGGCACATCACCTACATGCGCACCGATAGCGTAAACCTCGCCGAGTCCGCCCTTGCCCAGGCGCAGCACGTGATCGCCCGCGAGTTTGGCAAGGAATACACGTTGCCCGAACCGCGCCGCTATGCAACGCGCAGCAAAGGCGCGCAGGAAGCGCACGAAGCGATCCGCCCCACGAACCTCGGCGCCGTTTCCGGTCGCGAACTCGGCATCACCGAACGCAACAACCAGCGTTTATACGACCTCATCTGGAAGCGCACGATCGCCTCGCAAATGAAGGAAGCCTTGCTTGAACAGACTTCGGTTGATATTTATGCATCAACGCCGGGCCAGGAAATGTTCCGCGCAAACGGCCAGACGGTGAAATTCGACGGCTTCATCCGCGCCTACACGGAAGGTCGCGACGAAGGCGAGAATGGCGAAGTTGAAGGCCAGCTTCCGAAACTCGAAAAAAACATGGCGCTCAAACTGGCCGAGCTAAAGCCGTTGCAGCATTTCACCGAACCGCCTCCGCGCTATACCGACGCAACACTCGTCAAAGCTTTGGAATCCGAAGGCATCGGCCGCCCTTCAACGTACGCGCCCACGCTCTCAACCATCCAGGATCGCGGCTACGTGGAGAAAGTTGATAAGAAATACCAGCCGACCGAAATCGGCATTTTGGTGAACGATTTGCTCGTGGAAAATTTTCCGGAAATCGTCGACATCAAATTCACGTCGCATATCGAAGAAGAGTTCGACGACATCGCCGAGGGCAAAATCGCATGGGCCGAAGTCTGCAAAGAATTTTATATCCCGTTCAAGAAAGAACTGGACGAAAAGGAAGCAACCGTTGAAAAACAAGTTGAGACCTCAGACGTCACCTGCCCCCTGCACGGCGAACCGGAAAAAATGGTCATCAAATTCGGCCGCATGGGAAAATTTTTGGCTTGCCCGCAGCCCGGCGTGAAAGTCACGTTGCCGATGCCCGAAGAAGCGGCGCAAATCAAAGCGCTCGAAGAAAAAACCAA
>DATKNI010000015.1:0-3904 GCA_035541415.1 Minisyncoccota bacterium
CGCCGCCATGCGGACTTCGAGCGAATAATTTTCTCGAGCCGTGTAATCGAGCGCGCGAACGTTGTGTTCGAAAACCGTATAGATGTGATGCAGATTCTGTTCGACGCCGATACCCTCACACAGTTCCGGCATGATGTTCACCAGGAGGCCGAGCGCTTCGAGCATGACGATCCCCTGCGCTGCCCGCGGAGTCATGATGATCTTCACAAATTCATCGCGCACGCGCTCTTTGGCGATCACTTCGAGTTCGGCTGCCAGTTTTTGAATTGCTTTCAGCGTATTGACCTCGAGCGCAAAATCGAGTTCGGTCGCAAAACGCACGGCACGCATCAAACGCAACGCGTCTTCGCGGAATCGTTCTTCGGGATCGCCCACCGTGCTCACCAGTCCTTTCTTTAAATCTTTTTGCCCGCCGAACGGGTCGAGGATGTCGCCCTCGAGCGACATCGCCATCGCATTGATCGTGAAATCGCGTCGCGATAAATCATCTTCAATCGTTTTAACAAATTTCACCTTGTCCGGATGCCGCTTGTCGGTATATTTGCCTTCGACGCGGTACGTCGTAACTTCGATGACTTTCAGTTTTGGATCTTCGGATTCGGTTTTCACGCCAACCGTACCAAACGTGTTTTCATAAACCGTGTCTTTGAACACTTTCTGAATCTCTTCCGGCGTGGCGTTGGTCGCAATATCCCAATCTTTCGGCTCGCGGCCGAGCAGAATATCCCGCACGCAGCCGCCCACGAGGTATGCTTCAAAACCCGCCTTCGCGAGCGCGAGCGCCGTTTTGCTTACCTCCTGGGGAACCGGAGTTTTGCGCATAATCTCATTCTATCGCACCGTCGCCTCGAATTCCTTTGCGGTCGCCGTTTCTATCTTTTTATGGAGCACATCGACCTCGTCATTCGTGAGCGTACGGTCATTGCTGCGGTAGATGATCCGATAGGCAAAACTCTTTTTGTCCGCACCAAACTTGGCGTCATTTTCATACGCGTCGATCAATTCAACCTGCTCGACACGATTGCCGGCGATATCGCGCACAAGGTCGAAATAATCATTCGGGCTGAATGTTTTTGGAACGATGAACGAAATATCGCGGATAACCGGCGGATATTTGCTCACTTCCACGAACTTCGTCCCCATGTGAAGCTGCTTTTTGACGCGCTCGTCGTCTGACCAGAGCAAGCGGATGTCGGGGAGCGACATGCTGATGATTGCAAGGCGCTCAAGGCCGAAGCCGAACGCCCAGGCGTTGTAGCCCTCGACGCCGAACTTCTTGAATACGCTCTGCTTCGTCATGCCGCCGCCCAAAATTTCAATCCACCGGCCGCCGTCGGGCCCCGGATCATCGGACGATTCGGTCGAGGGAGCTCCCGGGCCGATCCAAACTTCCACTTGGAGCGACGGATCGGTGTACGGGAATGTGTCGTCAAGGAACCGGTAATGCGATTTCTCGCCAAAAAGCTTCTTCACAATCTGGCTCAATGCGTCACGCAAATCGTCGATTGTGAGCGGCTCCTTATCCGCAGGCGTAAGCTTCCATCCCCCGAATTGGTGGAAGATATTCATGTGCTTGCGGTCGATTTCGTCTTTGCGGAATACTTTTCCATAACAGACCACGCCAAGCGATTCGCGGCGCGCGATCTTCTCTTTTATTTCCGGAAGGTGGGTGTAGTAATACCACATCACGGTGTCGTGCGTGCGCAAAATATTTTTACCGTCCACGTAGTACGTGTCTGATTTGCTGCGGGCAGGATGGTCGGCCGGAAAATCGAACAGGTCGAAGCTGATATCGGCCGGAACGATCTCCGGAATATTGATGTCGTCGAACCCCGCGAGGGCCGGGACGTTCTTGGCGCTCTCTACTATTTCATAAAGGGGGCTCCCGGGCGTGCGCGAGAGATCCGGCATCGCGAGATACCGTTTGATGCGTTCCGCTTCGGCGTCATGGCGCTTGGCGAGCTCGGCCAGCGCTTTCTTCTCGTCGTCCCGGGAAACTAAATATTCCATGGTTGTATATAGAGCATATTGTAATGCTAGAATGGGGTTAGAAGCAATTTACAACCGGAATACATCCTGTCCCAGGGAGGTTTTCCATGAAAGTCGCCACATTCGTCTGCACGTTGCTCGTTTTTACCCTGCTTGCCGCGCCGCATGCGAATGCCGCGCCGCACGCCAAACGCCGTGTCCGTATCCGAACGGCAACCATTCACCGCACCCAGCCGATCCGCCGTCCCATGCGCACCATCAATTCCGAGGGAGGGATTCCAAGGGCAAACGCGATTATCGCAGAGCTCAAAGAAAAATTCCCCGGCTTTGCTGAACGGCTGATACGCGATCCCCGATTCGCCTTCGATATCCGTGCGGTCGTCGGAACGGTCCGCGTCGTCGGCTATCCGCCGGAATGGTACGAAGGCTACCAGGGCAATTACGCCATGTCGAATTTCGCCATCAAACAATGCGAATCGGTGCTCCAAGCCAACCAGGAGCAATTCGACCGCATTGAGTCGCAATTCGTAAGCGCCAAAAATTCGGTGAAGCGCGAAAGCGTGATTGCGATCCTCGACAACGAAGCCATGTGTGGCGCCGGGCCGCTCGGGACCCACCCGATCTTCGGCGCCCTCTATGCGCACGCCGCTTTCAATCGGCGGGCCAAGCGACGGAAGTGGGCGCACGACGAACTCATCGCCTTCATGCGGCTCGCGCAAAGATACGAGAATGCACCGGGCGCCGCATGGAATCCCAATCTTGGCATCGTAGGCTGGAGCGATCCTTTCACAATCAAAGGATCGTGGGCGGGGGCGTTCGGCCTCAACCAGGATCTCCCCTCGGCATACGAGCGGACCGCTATGCGCGACGACGGAGCGCGCTGCGTTTCGCAGATCGAGAGCGGCGTGCCGCCCAATCCCTTTGACTTGCGTGACGCGCATTGCAGTATCGCAAGTTATCTTCTCAAAACCGGACGGACAGGATATATGTCTTTCCTCCGCTATAACCCTTCGCGGTCATACGCACGTTCGTGCGTAAAAGCCGCAAGACGGTTCCGGACAGACATGTTAGTTGCCCGGACCAAGGCCGCTCGATGAGAGCGGCTTTTCACTTCTTGCGGTTTTATAATTTTTTCATTATTCTGTTGGCAGAACTTATCTTTCAAATCTCAATAGGAGGCGTGCGACAGTGGACCCTTTAATGCTCGCGCAAGAACTCGGACTCTTTGTTGAGGGCCACTTCGTTTCGACGAATGGGAAGCATCTCGCCCGCTACATCAACAAAGACAAACTGTACAAGGATTTATTCCAAACCAACCGATTCTGCAATGCGCTTGCCCGCTATTTCGAAAAGGACCAGATTGAAGTCGTGATCGGCCCCCAGACCGGCGGAGCCAAAATTGCGGGCTTCATTGCTGAAAATTTGAGCAAGCTGATCGGCCATCCTCTTCTCTCGATCAATGCAAGAAAAGACGGGAATGGAGGATTTACATTCCCCTGTCGGGGTGCGAAATATATTTCCGGACTTCGGGCGCTCATCGTGGATGATGTCGCAACAACCGGCGGATCCGGAAAAAAAGTCGTTTCGCTCGTCCGCGAATGCGGCGGGATCGTTGCAGGTTTTGGCCTGCTCTTTAACCGCGGCAACGTCACGCGCGAAAACCTGGGCGGCGTGGATAAGCTGGAATCGCTTATCTTTGTCCCCATGGAATCCTGGGATCCCAAAGCATGCCCGCTCTGCAACGCTGGCATGCCCGTCCAACCGAAACCGAGAGGATGACCCTCTCAAAACCAAAGGCCCGCCCACAAGACGGGTCTTTTATTGTGCCGACGGGAGGAGTCGAACCTCCGACCTAGCGCTTATGAAACGCCCGCTCTAACCCCTGAGCTACGTCGGCAATTGCAGAATTACTATA
>DATKNI010000016.1:0-24557 GCA_035541415.1 Minisyncoccota bacterium
TGCCGCGGTCGTGCCAATCTGGGTGCCGTTGCGGAAGATCTTGTATCCGGTGACCGCGACATTGTCGGTTGAGGCGGTCCAGGAGAGCGCTACGGTCGAGGTGGTTGTTCCGGTCACGCCAAGGCCGGTGGGAACGGAGGGAGGCGTTGTGTCGACGACGCTGTTCGATACCGTGACCGAGACATTTCCCGAAACGCCGATATTCCCCGCGGCATCATAGGCCTTCGCGGAAAGCGTATGGACGCCGTTCGTCGAAGACGCAGTATTCCAAGACCAGGCATAGGGGCTCGTCAGGTCGGTGATGGCGAGGACGCCGTCGAGATAGAACTCCACTCGCGTAACGCCGACGTTATCGGAAGCCGTTGCAGAAACCGAAACCGTGCTTGAAACCGTGGCATTGTTTGCGGGCGATGTGACGGAGACTGTGGGCGGAGTCGTGTCGCCGCCGCCACCGCCGCCGCCGGATCCGCTTTGCTTGAAGGCGCTCATGCTCGTGAGCCAGCTGTCGCCGGAACTTGCGCCCGATGAAGAGGCGAGATATTGAGCCGTGTTCGAAACCGCAAGATATTCCATCATGCTGCTTTCGCCGTCAATCGAATTATTCGTGGTTGGGCCTATGACGTAGGTTCCGCCTTGGCCATTATGTCCCGCGGTCCACGTAATGCCGCCGCGAGAGAGATCATACGCCGCGCCGACAAGGAGGTCGCTTGCGTTGGTGGTCGCCGCCGCAAGCCCCGTGCTCGGCGTGCTGCCCGTTCCAACCGCAGAGGCGGTGCGATCAGGAAGGGCCGTGGCCCATCCTCCCGAAAATTCGGCGATGTCGAGATCGGCTCCCGCAGAAGTGCAGGTGGTGGATACATTGATGGTATCCGCGCCGCCCTTCGCGATGGCAGACCACATCGTCGATCCGCCCGTGCCGCCGATGCCGCCCGTCGTTACGTCGCTTGTCCACGCATTACCCGCCGAATCCGAGATGGACTGCGTCGCTCCTTGGCAGTATTGGGCAAAATACACCACTAAAAGATTGTTCGCCGTCGTGTTCGAAGTGAAGGCTTTTGCCAAGTGATTCACTGCGGAACCGAACGTACTTGCTGACTGAACGAGCGCGACGGGGCCGGACGATCCTTGCGGACCAACCGAAACCGTTGCCTGCGCCGTAGCGCTTCCTTGGCTGTTCGTTGCGGTCAATGTGTAGGTTGTCGTCGCCGTAGGCGAAACCGATACCGAATTACCAGTAACCGTTCCGATGCCCGAAATGGAGAATGTGGGCGATGGATTGCCGCTCACGGTCCACGAAAGCGTTGCTGATTGGCCGCTCGTGATGGAGCTTGGGGTTGCCGTGAATGACGATATCACCGGCGCGGCGAGCGGACCGGCCTGGGTCGTTCCCGATACGCCCGCCGATTGCGCAGAGCTATTCCCTGCCGGATCGAATGCGGAAACGGTATAGGTGTAGGTGGTCGACGCCGAAAGTCCCGTATTGACGAATGATGTCGTTCCGGCCGTCGTTGTCCCCACCTGCGTGCCGCCGCGGAACACTTTGTAGGCGATCTGTCCCGATGCGTTGTCCGGATCGGTTGAAGCCGTCCACGAAAGCGACACGGTTGACGTTGTCGTGCCGGTTGCCGTGAGTCCCGATGGAACGCTCGGCGCCGTGGTGTCGGGCGGAGGATTCGTGGTCGCTGACGCGCCCGCTGATTGGCTCGAACTATTGCCAGCCGGATCGGAAGCGGAAACGGTATACGAATAGGTGGTATTCGCAGAGAGCCCCGTGTCGGAATACGTGGTCACGCCGGCGCCAGCCGTCCCTACGGCAACACCATTGCGGTACACCGCGTAGCTGATCTGGCCCTGGCTGTTATCCGGATCGGTTGAAGCCGTCCACGAAAGGTTAATCTGCGACGATGAAATTGCCGTTGCTGTAAGGCCGCTTGGCGTTGTTGGCGCCGTCGTGTCGGGCGGAAGCGTGCCGGAAGAAACTTCATACGCGCCGATCGATGGCGTCGCAGGGCGCACGCGTCCGTCAACATCGTAAATCGGTGCCGGAATCGAGTATCCGCCGGTCCGGTCAGTGATCGTCGTGAGGCCGGCTCCGACTGCCGGGCTGCCAGCCTGAAGATGCAAGTCAAACGTGCTTGGCGAGGCAAACTTTGGATCAACGTTCAAGCTGTTCAGGAAGATGCTCGGGAATGTCGGAGCGCCGGATCCGAACATCACATTGTTGTTGCCGCTCAAAATGGGACATGCCGTTGCGTTGTCGGTATTCGAGCACCCCTGGCCGGAATAATTTTCCGGGTCAAGATATTTTACGCTCGAATTTGACGTAACGAAGAGGTTGTTGACGGCGCGAGCCTGCTGGGTTTGGCCGCCATTATGCACATCCGGCCACCAGTTGCCGAATGCCCCCTCGCCGCCATTCGTGTACACCGTGTTGTTGTAATACCAAACCGGCGGAGGCGAATGTCCGAAATTGCCTGCTTGCGTGTAGTCGCCGGAGAGCTGAAGGTGGAGGGTATCGCCGTTGCCGTCGCGGTTATCATCATAAATAACGTTGTTAAAGATGCGGACTCCGGTGCCTTGCGAAGGATCAACGGTGTCGATCAGCATGCCCTCTTCGTTCGTGTGATGGATCTTGTTGTCGTGGATCATGAGGTCGTGCAAGATGAATCCCGTCTGATCGCCCGAACAGCTTGGGAAGCACAAATTGGAAGAGTGTGTTTGGATGCCGCCGCGGCCGCCGCTGTTATAAATCTCGTTCCAGCCAAGTTCAGCTTCGTCGGCGTCGGTCGAAAGGTACATCGCCTGATCCAAGCGGTTCGTCGCCGCCATGGAAATATCGTGGACGTAGTTGCCCAAGCTCTGCGTGTTGTTTGCTTCTTGGATTTGGAACGGCGTTCCGGTGTTGTCGGTGCCGGTTGGCGAAGAAACATCATCGGCGATGATGCGCCAGCCGACGGAATTCGTTCCGCTTCCGAGCGATCCGCCAGCGATCGAAAATACGGAACCGTTTACATTGGAAAGGAATTTCAGGCCGGCGATCGTCCAATAGCCGCGATTAGCAACCGTCCATGCGTCGGTGTCCGTCACGCGGACCGCAAAGGAAGGACAGCCGCTTGTGTTGCAGCCGATGATCGGCAGAGTTCCCGGATAGGCGGCGATGGCGTTTGGCTGGGCCGCCGTGCCATCGCTCCAATCAGGACGGAATGTGAGCGATGCTCCCCACGACTGACCATCTTCATGGCTTCCATAGGAACCATCTTTTACATAAATGACGTTTCCGGCTCCCGTTCCCAGGGTCTGAACCGCGTGATACGGATTGAGCCACGGAGAAGAAAACGTTCCCGCAGCAGAGTCGCTGCCCGTCGGCGAAACATAGCGGATCACGCCGCTCGTCACCGTAAAGTCCGGCTGCCCGGCTCTTCCCCATCCTGGATTGGCCACCGTTGGGCCGTTCCACGTGCCGTTAGGCGTCGTGATGGAAAAATTACCCGTTGCGCAGGTCGGCCCGACTTGCACGGTCATTCGTTCGTACCAGAGCCACGTTGTCGGACCAGAAATCACCGTGAGACACGATGCTCCATTCAATTTTACCGATGTGTAACCATCGAGGAAGTTTCCATAGATGGTCACGTATGCGCCGCCATTCGAGGTATATGTAGAATCGCTATTGCCGCTGTTCGGCCCCGCAATGAGGTCCGTGAAAAAAATGATGGGTGGCGTACCGGCGGCACCTGCCGTTTTTATTCGAGGAACCGGCAGGCCTCCCGCGATAATTGCGAGGACTGCGGCGAACACGACGATTTTCTTTACTGCGGAAAACAGGCTCTTCGTGGGGACGTTCTGCATGACGGTGGTGGTTAGGATGACCTTTCTGTTTAGTTAATTATCTTTATTATACCACCGACCATGCGGTATAATGAAACGTTATGGACGCAACCCCCAAAACCTACAAAAACCGAGCGCAAAACGAACTCACTGAACACATTGTCTACGGCAGGCTTGCCGCCCGCGAGCGGAATCCCGAAAATAAGGCTCTGCTTGAACGACTTTCGGCCCAGGAGAAATCGCACTATGAATTCTGGCAATCGCTCGTGCCGAATGAGAAGATTACGCCGCGCATAATCGGCTTGATCAGCGTCCCCTTCCTTCGCGCCATTTTCGGCATCACCTTCGTAACAAAATTTTTGGAAACGCACGAAAAGGATTCCATTGCAGCGTATCAGTCAATGCTCGCAACCATTCCGAACGACCACCGGCATCGGCTTGAGGAAATCATCAAAGATGAACAATCACACGAGCAAGGCCTCATCGGCCAGCTCAAGGAAAAGCGCATCGCCTACATTGGCTTCATCGCGCTCGGCCTCTCTGATGCAATCGTAGAAATCACGGGCGTCCATTCAGGATTCCTCGGCGTAACCGGAAAAACGCTCATCGCCGGCATTTCCGGCATCATTGTGGGTTTCGCGGCGGCAATCTCCATGGGATCTGCGGCGTACATTCAAGCCAAGCAAGATCCGAACACCTCTCCGATCCCGTCAGCGTTAGCTACCGGATTCTCCTATCTTGCGTCGGTGATCCTCCTCGCCCTGCCCTACTTTCTCATTCGGGATATGCTCACGGCGTTTATGCTTTCGACGAGCGTCGGCGTGCTATTGCTCGCCGCGTTCGTATTCTTTAGCACGGTCATTGCCGACCGGCCGTTCCTGCGCGAGTTCGGAGAATCTGTCGGCCTCATGCTTGTGACTGCAATCGCCACGTATATTCTCGGCACGGTTGTCGGTTCGGTGTTCCATGTGAATCAAGGCAATTTCTAAACAGTCACAATCATTACATCCACTACCATAATCATGGCCATCATTGATCTTCGCAAAAAACATTGCGTCCCCTGCGAGGGAGGCATGCCGCCCCTCACGAAAGAGCAAGTCGCGGAATACGCGCCGCAAGCTCCGGGCTGGAATGTCGCAGCCGACAACAAAAAGATAACAAAGGAGTTCACGTTCAAAGACTTTAAAGGAGCTATGGCATTCATTAACCGCGTTGCCGAAATCGCTGAATCAGAAGGACATCATCCGGACATCTATATTTTCTACAATCTTGTCCGCTTTGAACTTACAACTCATGCGATGCATGGCCTTTCCGAAAACGACTTCATCCTCGCCGCCAAAATCAACGCATTATTGTCATAACGCCGGGATTGATTTGTTATACCGCCGGGAATCGTGGCGAATATAACACGACCTTCTGGTCGACTATCGTCTTCGCTGAGGAGACCAGGAGGTCGTGTTATATTCGCGTCGAACCGGTGGTATAATAATAGTGATCCCGCTGCAGATCTCTCATCAATTTTTATTAAGAGGGAGAGCGACAGCCCTGCTGTCCGTGGACTGCAGTTGAGCTCACCCACCTGGCTTCACGCCAGAGATCTCAAGCGGGGTTCAAAGAGTCCGGCACCGGCCGGATTTTTTGATGGAAGCGCCCATTTGCGTATTTGATACAATAGTATTTATGACGCGCCGGACCCGCAGAATCATCTTCTACGTTCTCCTCATCCTTTTCTTCATCCTTGGAACCGGCGTCGTTCTGTATGCCGACGGCTGGCGCATCAATTTAACAAACTTCCGCACGGAAAAAGTCGGCGGCATCTATGTGCGCGCCTATCCCCAGGACGCCCTGATCGCGCTCGACGGCCAATCCATCCAGAACCAATCGAACTTTTTGAATCACGGGACGCTCATCTCGAATCTCTATCCAAAAAATTACACGCTCTCGCTTTCCGAAACCGGTTACGACGCGTGGCATGAAAACGCGGGCGTTGAACCGTCGCTCGTCGTTGAAATGAAATATGCCGTGCTCGTCCCCCAAACCGGAACAGCGGTGACGACATCGAGTGACGTGAATAATTTTTTTGAAATCGGCGCCGATCACGTGGACCAGCATTCGAACGGCACGATCACGTGGCGGAATACCGTCATCGGCACCGGCGCCATCACGAACCACAGCACGGACCTCAAGAACATGATCTACGAGACTCCGAACGGAACCAGCGACCTCTATGATTTCACAACCGGAAAGACGCTCAACCTTTCGCTCCTCCTCCAAAAACAGCGCATCACAACATCCTCCATCGGAACGATTATGATCGACCCCTACAACGACACGGCAACGCTCGTATCGAGCCGCAACCGCGTCCTCACGATCGATCTTTCGGCCCAGACGGTCGCAACGATCGCGACGTCATCCGCAGGCCAGACCCTCGCCCCGGCAATCGCGGCATCGCAAACCTCGCTCGCCTGGAGCGAATATAATTCCGCAACCGGAACGTCCACCATCATTGTCTATGATAAGTTCGCCGGGATCGTGACGAGGACAATTTCCGTAACCGGCGCAACCCAAAGCCTCGCGTGGATCAATGCGGATACGCTCGGCATATTGCAGTCCAACGGATCGCTCCTGCTGTATACCTTTTCATCGGAAACCCTGCGCCCGCTCGCGAGCGACGTGAAAGCATTTTATCCCACCGCCGACGGCTCCCTCCTTGCCGCGCTTGAGAAAAACAGCCTCGAGATATTTGATTTTGCCGGAAGCGATTATTATCGCTTCAATCTTCCCGACATGGAAACCGTGCAAAGCCTCGCCTGGTATAAAGATCAAACGCATCTTTTTGCAAGCTATCCGGACCACGTCGCATTCGTCGACCTCGCCGACACGAGCCTTGTCAATGTCATAACCGTTTCCGCCGGAACGCACGCTTCCTATGACGCGAACAATAACGCCCTCTATCTGATCGACGGCGGCAATATTATTTCATTCGCATTCCCCAATTAGCCCATCGGCACTACGCTGATCCGTTGAAGTGCTTGCGGGCGCGCGTGAGCAGCTCGCGCTGAACCAATTTTGCTTTCGTTCTCCCGACGCCCGGCAAAACGATCTGGTTTTGAGGCGAGAGTTTGTCCCCCGTCATGAGGATCACAATGCGGCTCACGCCGATCATGCGATCAATGGGCGTCCGCAAGATATTTACGTTTTGGATTTGGTGATAGAGCGCGGCAACTTCGGCGCGGACCATGTAACCCGACGTCATCATGAACGCTTCTTCGGTGAAATAATAGGTGTAATAGCGATATTGAAGATAGGTGCGCAGCAGAACAAAAAGAAAATAGGCGATCGTCACGTAGAGCGCTATCTGAAATGCAAACGGCCCCCAAATGGCGTAGTCGGGCGGAATGTACCGCTCAAGATACCATACGCCAACCGTGATTAAAATAAGAAGCAATAATAATTTAACCTGGCTAAAAAAGAACATCGTGAACGCGCGATGTCCCAGCCGATGCTTCCGATCGTTTTCGAAAGGCTGATGCGCCACCTGCATCCCGTTCTGCGCTTTGTCCATGCTACTATTATAGTATGTTCGGCGGTTCGTCGCATACCAAACTTCCCCACGCGCTGCGATTCACCATTTTTTTGCTCCGCATCGTGATCGGACTCACATTTTTTTATCTGGGATACGCGAGCCTGTGGGATCTCCATCTTGGACTCATTCTCCAGAGCCGTTCCGTTGCGGGCCTCTACCTCTGGCTTGCCCATTTGAGCTCGCCCGCATGGCTCGTCCAAGCCGCGCCCTGGGCGTTTCTCGTGATTGGCGCATGCCTCATCCTTGGCCTCTTTACGCGTTTTGCGGCCCTCGTGGGCGCCGTGCTCGTCCTCTATGGCTATCTCCCCGGCCTCACCTATACCTTCACAAACGTTGTGCAATTCATCAATGACGAACTGATCGTCGCGATCTGCTTGCTCGTTCTCGTTGCGGCGAAAGCCGGCAATTATCTCGGCCTCGACGCGGTTCTCCATATCGGATTCAGGAAGAAAGAGAAAGTATAAATAAAACAAGAGGCCACAACGGGCCTCTTGTTAGTTCGACACAGGGCTGATCTCGCTTGCCACCGAGTATATTTATTATCGTCAAAATAAAAAATCGGTCAATTTTAATTTAATATATTTTTAATCTTTTTGCCTCGCGGTGGAGGTGCGGGGACGTGCGCCCCGTGAAAATTAATAGATAAAAAAATAAGGCCGGTACACATGAATATGCGTATCGGCCTTTTGAACAACTCAACATGTGAGCGCGTGAAAGAATTCGGGATCGTCCAGGTAGGGCAACAAAAGATCCATGAAGAACATGACGCAAACGATTTCGCCGCATTCGTTCATGACGGAACTGAAGTTCCCCTTCTCTTTCCAAATTCTGTCGAGCAGCTCATAGAAGCCTGCCATCAAAAGAACTGATGTCGGCCCATAGGGACGGTTCCATTTTTGGTAGAACTGCCTGTTGAGCGGATAGACAAAATCTTTCCCGATACTCTCGATGAGGTCGTAATCAAGCACCTCATCCAAGACTTGCTTCACGAATGACCCGGGAAGCCGCATGAGCTCCTCGAGTCCCTGGCGCGAACGACTGCCAGGAACTTTGTCTTTTTCCGACTTCGAAGCGACGCCGAAAATTTTCAGACCCTGCCATTTTTCGAGGCGCAAATAGCGATGCGCCGCGAGCAATGTGGAACAGGTTCCGGTTACTGCACCGAAGAGCGTTGGCGTCCTGTCCATGCGGACAAGCTCGCGGGCAATATGATCCATAGACCACTTGTGCCCCAAAACGCTTCCTGGGTGGACGTATTGGTCGATGAGATGAAAATCCTTATGCTTCTCAGCATATTCATAGACGTATTCCGTCGGGATTGCTCCATCGGGCACCGGTTCGATCTTCGCTCCGGTTGCAAGAAGCTGGTCTTGCTTCCCTTTCGGAACTTTTTTGGGATTAAGGAATGCCAGGAAATGCTTCGCTGGATAAACATGCGAAACTAATCCTGAACATAACCCCCAGTTTGCTGACGTTGAACCACCTACGACGATATCTGGGTTGATTTTGCCTGCACGGTAGTCTATTTCCCAGGGCATGATTGCCGCCGGGGCTTTACCGTTGTAGCCGTCTATCTTGCCGCCAGCAAAGACGATGGGATGGAGTCTCTCCTCAATATGAGGAGTTTCAATCCACCATTCCTTACGCCGCACATACGCAGGTATGGGCGCTTCGGCAAGAGACGGAAGGTTTTCCATCAATTCGAACAAGCGTTTTCTTCCCAGTTCTATGGGAGAATCGGCGCAATTAGCAATCATCTTCTCTGCCTCGTGTTGAATTTTTATTCCAAATTGCTGCCCGCATTATGCTCCAAAAACGAGCTTCGGTCAATCGGCGGCCGCACCCGAAACGCACCAACGCCCGCGTGCGCCGCGCAAAAAATTCTTTTATAATGAACGAATCATGCTTCCTTCGAATCTTCCCGATACGTCCACGCCGCCCGGGATCCAGCCGGCGCGGCAAATCGTTGTGGACGGCATCATCTACGAACGCTATCCGATCAAAGTTCCCCGCCTCATCAAGTTCGGCGAAGGTTTGCATCCGATACTCATGGAGTTCGTAAAACCGCACTTCAAGCCGGGCGACTGGGTTGCCCTCTCGGAAAAATTGATTTCGGTTTCGCAAAATTTGGTGCGGCACATTTCAACCGTCCACGTCACGTGGCTCGCCCGCCTCGTGCAGAAAGGCGTCACCAAACACAAAACGATGACGGCATGGAATAATCCGGAGAAATTGCAGCTTGCGATCGAACTCGCCGGATGGTGGCGCGTGTTCCCTGCCATGGCGATCGGCGCCTTCGGAAAATTGATCGGCAAGCGCGGATGGTTCTGGATCGTGATGGGAAGCCGCGTTTCTGAAATCGACGGTTTCATTCCCGAAGACATGTATCCATACACGGAATGGGCCGTGCTCCCGCCGAAAGATCCCCAGCATGATTGCGACGGCGTTGAGCGCGAGCTCGGCATGCCCGCCGTCACGGCGGATGCCAACTTTATTGACGTGAAAATTTTGGGCGTAAGCAAGGGCGTAGGCCTCGACTGGGCCACCGTACGCCGCGTCCTCCTCGATAATCCGCTCGGCCAAGGCAACAAAATGACGCCCTTCGTCCTCGTGCGTAAAATCGGCCTGGCTCCCGCGGGAACGCCCGACACCGTCGTCAAGCAAACGAAAATTTAATGTTTTAAAAATATTAAATTTTTATTAACTCATGAGCCTCCGAAGCCGCATCAAACGAATCACCCCGTGGCCGCTCCACTATCTGTATCGCAAATTGTATTATTCGCCGCAGGACGTTCCGGCCGCGTTCGGATTCATCTTTCACGGCACGCGCTCAAAGACTTCTTTCGTCGACCGCGTCATATTCGTTTTCCAATGCTATAAAATTTCATATTTTGTTGATTGCCCGCATACCGAGCACGAGATCATGGTCATCGCGCGACGCATTTTGAATCTTGGCGCCGAAGTGCCGGGTGCAATCGTCGAAGCTGGATCGTTCCACGGCGGCAGCACGGCAAAACTCAGCCTCGTCGCGAAACTTTGCGACCGCGCGCTCGAAGTGTTCGACTCGTTTGCCGGCATGCCGGAAAATACTGAAGCGCACGGCAAGAGCATCTACGGCCGCGAACACCATTTTCCAAAAGGCAGCCACGCGGTTCCTTTTGAAGAAGTGCGCACGAACGTGGCCCGGTTCGGCGACGGCAACCGTACGCAATTCCATAAAGGATTTTTTAACGAAACGATGCCCAATTTCCATGACCCGGTTGCGGCGGCGTGCGTGAACGTGGATCTCGTGCAATCAACGAAAGACTGCCTTCATTATCTCTATCCGCTCCTCTCGCGCGGCGGCATCTTCTTCTCACAGGATGCTCACTTCCCCTGGATTATTGAACTCCTCAATGATGATGCCTATTGGAAGAATGAATTCGGCATAGCAAAACCCGACATGCCGGGCCTCGGCAGGCTCAAATTCGTCAGCTTCACCAAGTGACGGATCACCGCACCACAATATCCATAGGGCTGGATAATTGACCGTTCCCAGATCCAAGGGTTCCGAATTGCAGGAGAAATGTTCCGCTCGCGTTGAATTTTTCGATACGATTATTTTGGTTATCTACAGCGTAAATGTTTCCTCCGAGATCAACCGAAATGCCGCCCGTCGGCCCAAACTGGCCGGGGCCGCCTCCATAGGTTCCGGTTGCGTATGCAAATGTATAAAAAGGCGCCGGACCAAATTTCTCGATGCGGAAATTATTTGAATCTCCAACGTACAGATTTCCCGCCGAATCAAACTCAACTCCTGAGGGAGCGTTGTACTGCCCGTTGCCGCTGCCCCCCGAGCCGATCTGCTGGCTATACGCTCCGCCCGACGTGAATTTCTGCACCCGACCAACATAGCTCCCGACCGTCGTGTTATCCGCCACAATAACGCTTCCGCTTGCATCAACCGCAATACTCGCAACGCCGTCGAACGTTCCCGGGGTGCTCGTGCCGAGCGTTCCGAACTGCAGAATATAATTTCCGTTGTTATCAAATTTTTCCACGCGGTTGTTTCCCCGATCACCCACGTAAACGCTCCCATCGGGAGCCACCGCAAGTCCCACGGCTCCCTGAAGGCTGGATCCGAACTGCGAGAGATAGCGGCCGGTCGTATCAAATTTTTCCACGCGGTCATTATCCCTATCGGCGACGTAAACGTTGCCGCTCGTATCAATATCGACGCTCATGGGATTGTTGAGTTGCCCGTTGCCGCTTCCCGCGCCGCCGAATTTCCCGACGTAATTTCCGAGCGTGTCGAATTGCTCAATGCGGTTATTCCCCGTGTCAACCACAAAGACGCACGGCCCCCCTCCGCCGCATCCATAGTCCTCCGGCAAGAGCGTGAGGATGGTTCCCTTTTCGAAGAGGAACGGAATCGAGCCGTTCGATTTTGCTTCCTGCGGAAGATATTTCTGCGATTCAAAATTAGCCGTAACTTCGTAGTGCGTGCCGTCCGTCACGTAGGCGTAATATTCGCCGGTTGATGTTTGATTGACCGGATCAATCGGCCACGCGGAAAGCGGCGAACCGCCGATCGAAATTTTCGTGAGAGTGATCGGGATCCATCCGGTGCCATCGATTTTCCGAAGGCTTTGGGTCGAGACGCATTGATAGGTCCATCCCGACGGCAGCGGGGTAAGCCCCAGATTTGCGCACGTGCTTGTCGCTCCCGGGGCAAGCGAGGCATCCGGGACAGAGACATAAACGACGCCGGTGTGGCCGAGCGACAGCGCGTCGGTTTGGGAAATCGCGACGGCGTGAGCAATCGTGTCCATATCCGACAAGCGCGAAGAATCGCGCCCCTGTCTGAGGAGTTCGGCTGGATTGAGGGTGAGTATTAAAACGACTGAAAGAATGGCAAGAATCGCCACAACGAGCAAAAGCTCGATGAGGGTAAAGGCTCGTTTCACGTGCGGCTTCCTGGTCATGTTTTTGCAAAAAATCGGATGGCCCCAGGAAGAATGGCCAAATGGTCTATATCGTTTAGTGTATCACAAATCTCAATTCAGATCTGAAATAAATCTAAAAAGCCGTTGTAGTATAGGCTGCCAGGTGTGCTTGGCAGGTTTCTATAACCTTCGTCGGGGTTATCGTCTGCCATGGCCCCGGTCAAATAAAATAACGCTTAATGCCTATGTAATACCGTTCTGGCCAGCCATGCGCTTGGCCTCTTTTTTGGGGCAGAACCCAAGAACGAGGCCGCCTCGTATGTCGAGTGAGGACGCAGCGCAGGCTCACGAACTCACATCCTTCACCAGACCGCTTTGACCCGAGTGCCAGAAGAAGGTTCCATGGACTAACGCCTTCTTTATTACGAAACGAATGCACGATTTGGTTCACGCCGTCGTCGCGGACGGCATCGGCACACTTCTCCGAAACAACATATCTATCTGGGTTTTATTCTTAGCATTATTCACGGCCGTCACGCTATCGACGGACGAAGAAATGTAGCAAAAAAAGCGCCGATCCCCTTCGGCGCTTTTTTCATATCCGGCGCGCCTGGATAAAGAGGAACAGCGGAATCTCTTTCCGAGCGGCATTTTCCGCCGCGGCTCGCGGGCCGGGTTCGCTCCTTCGGTTGGAATTCCATTCTTCGAGTACGGTAACGGGAAATCCGGCTTTGTTGAGCGCTTTGAAATAGAACTGCAGCGGCCGGTGGAATGAAATCGTTTTCTCGCCGGACTTTTTCCCGGGGTGCATTGCTATTTCAACTTTTGATTCGGAAAGATAATTATCAATCCGGCGGTATTGGATTTTTGCCGCATCGTCCCAGCCCCACGAGCTCTTTTTGGGAATGCGGAACGCCGGATGATTTACAACCAGCGAAAGCGTCCCGCCCGGTTTCATGACGCGCGCGCAGGTTTTAAAAACGCTGCCGACGTTTTCGATATTTTGCAGGGCGAGCACGATTGCAATCTTATCAACTGCCGCATCGCCCACAAACGAAAGCTCGTCTGCTTTCGCGACGCGGAACTCCGGATTCGGTTCGCCGACTTTCTTGCGCATGCCGCTCGCCCGCTTGCGGGCGCGTTCAATAAGCTTCCGCGATGCATCGACGCCGATCACGCGCGCGCCTGCGTTTGCAAATTCAAAAGAAAAAAATCCCGGCCCGCATGCGAGGTCTACAATGGTGTCGCGGGGCTGGGGCGCAACCAGCCGGAGCAGATTCGGCAAAATGAGGTCGCGTTGATACGTGCCTTCGCTCGCAAGGAGCTCGTCATACCACCCTGCCACGTTTTCCCAGGAAGTGTTTCTAATCATAGCCTTCCATAAGCATATCGCGGACGGGTCCGCCTGCGCCATATTCGTAGCGGATCATGATGCGCCGATAGATGCGGGCAAGGATGAATATGACGATGCTTGCGGCGACGATGCCTGCAATCAAACTCAAAATGTTGGAGAAGTCGTTCCAATAGTCTCCGACGGCATATCCGATGGTGAGCGCCGCGCCGGGCTCGATGACATTGCCGAGAAAATCATAAAAAAGAAACGTTCCCAACGGCACTTCAACGAGGCCGGCAAGAAGCGCTGCGATGGGGCTCAAATTCCCCGCGAAGCGGGTCGTGAAAACCGTGACGGCAGCGTCGGTCCGCAATTCTTCGGCGAGCTGGTTGAAGAATTTTATTTTATTGAGCCGAAGCACGCGGATCACGCGCGTTCCCCACAGCCGCGTAATGCCATAATCAGTGAGGTCGCCGAGGCAATTCGCAATGACGGCAAGCGGCAGAACGATCCAATAATTAAAATAGCCGTGGCTCGCAAAAGCGCCGACCGCAAGGAGCATCGCGTTCGTAGGCAACGGCAGAATGACCGCGCTCGTGTAGACGATGAGCGCGATGGAAACATATTTATAGAGCAATACAAACGAAAGGAGCGGCGAAAGAAATGGTTCCATGTGCCGCTACTTGGTTTGACTGCTGGTTGCCGCCGTTGAGCTGGCCGTCATGCTGAGGTACTGCCCAATGGCGATGTCGACATTTTGCAAAAACGTATTCGAGTCCATGCCGTTTTTTGCGGCATACCCGCCGATCGTTATTTTGGGATACGTTGGATCGGCGATCTGCAGCTCAGCCTTCAGGTAGTCGGAGGGAATATGAAAAAGCGTATTCACATAGCTGAACGTCATCCACGGGCGGACGAGGGGGATGTCGGCCGCCGTCGGCGCGCCGCGCGCTTTAAAAAGATTGGTGGTCCATAGTTCGCGCATGCTGATCACATGGGCCCGATGTATTGCGATCGATTGCAGAACCAAGGCGATAAGAAGCGCAACAAGAATGGCGCCGAGGATAACAATGACAACCCGGATAACTACGGCCGTTCTGCTCGGCAGCCCTTTTTTCTTATGGCTATGAGATTCCGCCATATAGCTACAGTATATCGCCGAATGCCGATTCCCCTAAACCGCACGTCCTGATTGACATCCGCAAACATGCATGGTATGCTGGTGTTATGAAAAACATAACGATGGGTGTAGTGGTTGCGGTCGCTGCAGTGATTGTTATGGTTGCTCCGGCTATGGCCGCCGCAAACCTTACGAGCGGCAGCATCGGTCAGCGGGCGAGCGACGCGTCGACGTTCGGCATCGCAGTTTGCAACAATGGCGCAACGGCGCAAAACAGCTCGGTTCCGGTTTCCATAACGGCGAACGGGACGGCGGTATCGATCTCGTCAGCGGCGCCGATCAAACCGGGCGCGTGCAGCTACAGCTACGTCTCGTACGCATCGTTCCACATGATCGGCGGAAGGACGTATTCGGTCCAGGTTTCCGTAAACGGCGGCGCTTTGCAAGCGTATACCGTCACGATGCCGGGCTCAGTTCTCGGCGCGAGCACCTCGGGCTCGTCCGATGACGCACTGCGAGCGCAATTACTCAGTCTGCTCCAGCAATTACTTGCCCTGCTCCAGCAGCAGCAAGCCGGACAATAATCTCCAATCCCCGCGCGAGCGGGGATTTTTGCGCTTTGCATAACAATTTCAGATCTGATTCGTATTAACCATCGAAACCCTACTAACCCATTCGCCGTAATAAAAGAATATGAAACGAGGGCCGCTTATCGCACTCATTATCATCCTTGTCATTATCGCCGTTCTGGCGATTCTCCTTGTGGTTCCGGGATCATCCGGAAACCAGACCGTCGGCACCCCGAATGGCACGACCACGGGAACCGGCGCAACGTCAACGCCCACGAGCACGCTGACCTTCGACCAGAGCATCTCCGACGGCGTGATTACAGTCTCGTATCCAAGCGCTGACTTCGGCCTCGCAACAAATGCATCGCAAGTGCTCGTGCATCCCTATATCCCTCCGTGCAGCGCCGGCTTCACCTATTGTCTCTACTACACAGGCGGCGCCTACAGCGGCACAACCTTTGAAAGCGCCGGCATCCGCATCCAAAAGCGAACGGACCTCGCTACGCAAAATCAGTGCCTCACAACGGAACCCGCCGGCTTCGGCCTCCGTCCGGTCATCGTCACCTCAACCGACTATGCGGCAAGCGTATTCTCGCCCCTGGGCGACGCGGCAGCCGGACACTTTGCAAACGGCGCCGTCTACCGCTTGAGCTACGGGAAGAATTGCTATGAGTTCGAAACGCGGATTGGCGAGAGCGATTATGGCAACTATCCGTCCGGCAGCATCCAGCAATTCACGCCCGACGAACAGACGGCAATCCAAAACGAACTTCAGCACATCCTCGGGACACTCGTCGTCGTATCATCGGGAGAAAGCGTCCACTTCCCGCCTCCTCCGCAGCATCTCCCGGTTGATTAAATGGAGGATAAAAAAGATCCCGCAAGGACATCGCATCCTCGGCATATGTCTCCCGGAGTTTACGCTATTCGGAAACCGGTGAATTTGCCGTGAGCCGCGGACCACGCGACTTCCACCCGCTCCACTTTTGCCGTGATCGGGCCTTTCTTGCACCACTCCAAAAATTTATGGAGTGCTTCCTCTTCTCCTTCTGATTCGATATATACCGAACCGTCCGGTTCGTTCATGACAAAGCCGCCCACGTGGAGCTTGCGCGCGATCCAATATGCGGAGATTCGATATCCCACGCCTTGCACGTCCCCATAAATTTTTAACGTAAGATTTTTCATCAAAACCATGGCGACGGTTTCCTACATCAGCGAGATGTTCCTGTTGCTGTTCCCGTTGCTACCCTTGCTGTTTTTGTACTTGTCGTTGCAATTCCTTGCATTTGATCAATCGCCTGCTGTTCACCGTTTGTCGACGACGCAAATTGTTGGACGGCATTTTTTGCTTGTTGAATATCGTTCTTTGCACTCTCGGGTGATACGTTCTGGTGCTTTGTCGTGCCAAAATAAAATCCGCTGCCAACCACGGCAGCAACGATTGCAAGAATAATGAGCATTTCGAGAAGAGCAAAACCCGTGCGGCGCATATATCCAGTGTAACAAAAACAGCCGCTCGCGGGGGTGGCGTAAAAATGAGACAAAGAAACCGCCGGATAATTCCGGCGGTTTAAGAAACTCAAGAAATAGCACTAGCGATCGTGATAGGTCACTCCCATCGAATGGAGTCTCATCTGATCCCCAATCTTCACTGCTTTCCAATCACGAGCGATCGCAAAGGCATAGATAAGCTTGGAGTTTATTTTGCGGCACCATACGGCGTGGTTGCCGTCCTTCTCCTCGCAAAATTGGCACACCGTGGTCTTCAGAGCTTCAAGAAGTCGGGGCTGCACGGGAACATCATCCATACTCATACGGCAACTCCTTGTGATCTTTCTTATTGCAGTCTACCCCCGTCTGGATTTAAAATCCACCCTCGCCGAGGAGTAACGGGAATGATCAAAAAAACAGCGGCTCGATTACTCGGAGCCGCTTTCTTCTTAGGGGGAGCGTCCACGCAGGACGGTTTCTTGGTCTCGTCTCCCGACTGGAAGCAGATCTTTCTGATGTTATCAAGCGGAATTCGTTTTCCGGTTTTCTTATCTACCGGGGCAAAGAGCTCTTCCGTTGTGAGGCCCGGAAGATTCGGAAAGTCGACTACCATCGACACGCTGAAGTTCTCTCCCTCGCGCTCAATCTGCACGGCTTTGAGTTCTGATCCCTCAGGAAAATGGACCGTGCCGACGCAAAGATTTTTTTCGCAGACCGACTGCATCTTCCAAACCATAACTCCAGGCTTGTCGTCATCCTGCGCCCAACATCCGATTGAGCATGCGACCATTGCAACCAACACCACCAAATTCCTCATCGGAACTCTCCTATTTCTCTAAAGATTTGCGAACTGAGGATATTATATCTTTTTTCCTGAGTGCCGTCAACCGTCTGCATCAACCCTGCTGCAGAACCACAACCATGCCGACACGAGAGATGCGGCAATAAAGGGTGATCGCGCCTCGCGTCCGCCGCAAATATTACGCGGCGAAATGTGCGCCGATATAAAACGGCCAGATGATAATCGCAAGCACGCCTTTCCAAAACGAAAGGTGCAAATAGCCGATGGTGAAGAGCCATCCGATAAACCAAAGAATACCCACGGCGCAATGATTTTTGATTTCGATTTTTTCCATGACCTTTTCTTTTATTTTCCCGCAGGGTCATTCATTATCCATCGGCGCAAAGATATTCTGATCGGCCATGCGCCCCGCATCCCCGCCATATCTGATTTTTTTGCGTTTTATCATGACGTCAAAATTGTTGTCGTTTCATATCACGGGATCCACTTCAGAAAAATAACAGAGCTGTTTTTCGAGAAAATAATGTTTCCGAAATAATATTTTCTGAGGGCATATCGTTTCTTCACAATGCACCGAGGGCGTGCTATAGTTAGCCATTCGCATGAACTCATATACCAACCTCAAAAAGCTGTCCGACAAAAATAACGTCATCGAATACCGCGCCGAAATCCCGCTCGAAACCATCAAAGAACACGAAAAGCGCGAGATCGTGCGCATGGGCCAGACCATCGCCGTTCCGGGTTTCCGCAAGGGAAAAGTGCCGGAAACGATGCTCCGCGAATACATCCATCCGGCGGAAGTCCTCGAAGAAGCCGCCGATGCTGCGGTGCGCAAGGCGATACGCGATCTCGTGGAAGCCGAATCCATTGATGCCATCGGCCTTCCCGACGTGCAGATCAAATCCATCGAACTTAACAAGCCGATCGAATTTACGGTCCGCTTTGCCATCGATCCGAACATCGACCTCCCTGATTACAAAAAAATCGGGAGTGAAATCCTTACCCGCAAAGATGATGTTTCCGTGACGGAGAAAGAGATTGATGACGCGCTCCTCGAAGTGCGCCGCATGGCGGCACGCGCGTTCACGCCTGCGCCGAACGAAGGCGAGGAACCGAAACAGCCGAACGATGCCGATCTGCCGCAGATCACGGATGAGCTCGCCGAAAAAATTGCCGGCGTGAAAACCGTCGCCGAGCTCCGCGACCAGGTTCGCCGCGAGCTTTCATTCAATAACGAGATCCGATCGCGTGACGCAAAGCACGATGAGATCGTAAAGGCCATCGCCCAAAAAGCAAAGCTCACCGTCCCCCATCTGCTCGTTGAACAGGAACTCGCGAATTTCCTCGAAAGCCGCAACGCCGAGATGGAACGCTTGGGCATGACGCTCGAAGAATATCTGAAGCAGATCAAGAAAACGGAAAAAGAATTGGCCGACGAAGAGCGCGCAGCGATCGAGGAACGCGTCCGCACCGGCCTCGTTTTCCAGAAAATCCGAGAAGTAGAAAATATCACCGCAAGCGATCGCGAAATCGCCCAGCGCGTGGAACTCCTCAAGCGCCGCTATCCACACGAAGCGGCAGACACGCTCCGCCGCAGCGCGGCGGCCTCCATCGCCCAAGAAAAAGTTTTCAAATTGTTTGAGCCGGAAAAGCCCGCCGCAGGAAAATCCGACGCTGCCGAAGATAAAAAATAAGCCAGATCCTTTCGAATCTGGCTTTGATGATTGCCGCGCGATGCGGCGTTCTTATGGTTTGCGCGGAAGCGATCCCACGGGAAGGCAGACCGGGCCGAGCGCACGTTCGGCGATCGCTTTGCTGCTTCGATTATTGAAGTCGAACACGATCTGCCCGCCGCGGCTTGTCTTGAATCGGAAATCCCGGTTGACTTTCAGTCCGGCTTCCGTGAGGGAACAGGCGATCCTGATCGCAGCTTCCATTTCGCCGTAGCCGGCATTGAGGGCGCCTCCCTCGCCTTCGACCTGGTTGATCTCTTGGGAAAACGATTCACGAGTTGAAAAATCTTCCCGCCGCACTGACAACGTACAATCCGGCGCTTTCCAATCAGAGAGTTCGTGTGCCACGATAATCTCCTTTCTCGTACAATATAATACTATAGAAGTGCAATAAAGTCAATCTCGGCGCTGCGCTTTGAAGCTTGCCGATTCATCTTTTGCTTCCTCGCTTTTTTCTTGCGAGCACCCACTTCTGCGAACGGCTTAATTTTTTGTCGGTTCGGTGCGTGCAGCCGATCCAGCAACACGGGCGGCGCATCCCCTCCTTGAGTTCCGAACGCACGCGATTAATATGCTCCTCACGCTTCTCGGGGCTCTTTGGGGCTATCGTCCAGCAAATCCATTCGTTTCGCGCAAGCGGCGTAATATCCTCCCACAACGCCAGGGCCTTGGGGTCGGATGCGAGAGCTTTTTTTAGATCTGCCGGCAGGGGGTGCGCCACGCCGCCGGAAATTTTTTGAGTCATGCCGTTTATTTTGTCTGATTCTTTTTTATTCTTGCCCGAATAAGTTTCTTGATAAGCGCACATAGAACCCGACCTATCCCTTCATGCTTGCAAACCACGCAATGCGCCCCTTGTCGTAGCCAGGCATGCCATAGCTGATGCTTTCCTTTGCCTTCGGGGCAACGGCTCGGATCATCTTCCTCATTTCATTCAATTTTGGTCGTGCTTCTTTTGGCGCCCGCGCGATATATGCTTTCACAGCGCCTGTCGGCCAGCAAATCGGGCACGATCCGGTGCCGCGATACTTGTGCCCTCGACTGCAGGTTTTGGTCATCCCACAACTATACACCCGCACGCCGTTGATCACCAAGAGCTTTCGCCAAAGAAAAACGGCACCCATACGAGTGCCGCTGTTTAGTTATTTGAAAACAACTAAACATTGAAGGAAAAGAGCTTCGCAATGAGCGTCGCGTTCCCGATGTTTGCCTCGAGAACAGTGAGCTCTTCGGTTTTCTCGTTCAGAAAAGATCTCGTTTCCGAAAGTTTCCGCTCATAAGCCTGAATCATTTTTCGAGCTTCGGACGGAATTGGATCACCCAACACTATTGATCCGCTTTGTTTTGCTGCTACCGTATCTTCGGTAAGCTGGGCGATCTCTCTCTTGAGCGATTTCTTCGCCGCCTGCATATTCCCGAGCACACGATCCACAACCTGCTGGATAACCTTCATCGCAATCCAATTCTTTTTATCGCATGGCCAGATGCCGAAACGATATCTGAAGTAGATAGATGCGAAAGCTTTCTGGATCTGCTTTCTGATTTCCTCATGCCAGAGGATCAGGGGCAGCACCATGCCAACGACAACAGCAAAAATGAATATTGGCCAGTGCGGAAACAGAACACTGATTCGGATAAGAACCGCAGGTGTTGTAGCCAGAACGATCAAAACGAAACGGGTTGGCTTTGCTACGGCATTAGGCAGCGACATACATTCTCCTTCTTGGACTTTTTAGGTCCAAAACCCGGTTTTTCACCGGAGTTTGAATTGTTCTGATGAGTTTTTAGCTCAATCAGTACTGTGAATATTATACCACCTATGCTAATTTTGTCAATACGCTCCTGACCCTTATATTACCTCATTTCTCCATATGCGCGTCCATCCTCGAAACATAAACAAAAAGGCCCATGCTGCACCGACAATCCGACAATCGCGATATTAAAGGATGACGTGTCGCCGCTCCAGATGTGAGTGACTGTCGAAGAAGCCACGGTGGCGTGATCGTTTTCCTCCTGGGTGGCCCCTCCGATATCATAGCCGTCTGAGGTCTGATTGGTGTAATAATAGAAATCGGTCAAAGCGCCGCCGTTCGCGCACGTCATCGTAAGGTCGTCAGGGTCACTATTGGCAAGCTGACTGTAAGCGGCGTCATTAAACTCTTTGAGGTATACCTCATTCGCATTACCTTCAATCGTAAGCGTGTTGATGACGCCGCCAAAGCCGCGGCCAAGCTGGTAACTGTCGCTGCAATAAATCGTCCCCGCCCCTTGGGCAGAATCGTCAAATTGACCCGGCAATCCCGGATGGGTCTCGACGACAAAATCAGGATTCGTTCCGTTTCCAAACGACACCCATTGGCTCGACGTGCCAGTCGTGAGATCAAGCGTCCGCGCCTGCCAGTGGTAATTGCCGTCCGCGAGACCCGGGACCGCCATCGAGATCGCTGCGCCGTTTGATGCCGCATTGCTCGTGGCTGTCGGCGTATTCAAAAAACTCGTACTCGCAGACTCGACTTCAATCTGCATTTCGAGCGAATCACTCGCCGGCCCGCCAACAACGCCGCCGAAAACTACACTCGTTGACGTCGTCAATTCGTTCGGCGAAAGAGTTGTGACGCCATCAGATTGATACTGCTGAAGCGATGTGACGAATGCGGCCGGGGGCGTATCTTGGACGGCAAGCGGCGTACCTCCACAGACGTCGCTGCTGCCGAGATGATAGACAAACGATCCTTGATACGGCGCGCCGCTATTGTTGTTCGTCGTATACTCATACCACGAATTATTAAACTGGCTGATGCCAAAGAAATCGTAACCGTTGCCGAGATCCCATGCATAGGTTGAGCCAAGTCCCATGAGCGATGCCCCGTTCCCGCATTGGAGATAGACGGTTGTCCCTTCGGGCCACGAAGATGGCGGAAATCCGGAATATGCTCCGAGAAAATAGTTGTAAGAGTCGCTATTGAAGGAATATGAGGCAAAGACGTTTTGCGCGGATAAAAATCCGACAAATATCACGGTCGACAGGAGCAACAGCTTCGCGCGAAAAGTTTTCTCAGCCATATAAATCTTGCCTTAATAGTAACAAAGCCGACCTTCTTGGCTATTCACAGGGAATCCCCTGCAATTATCAATGCCTAGATAATTACGGAGCTATCCCTTCGTGCACTGCGGTCGTCTCTTAACGGATCGCCTCCGCAACTGCTTTCACAACGGAAGCATCGAATACGCTGGGGAAAATCGCATCGGGAGTCGGCGCGATAACGCACGCTGCAAGTTGTTTTGCGGCATCGATGAACATTTTTTCCGTGAACTGCCGGATGCCATGGTCGAGCGCCCCGCGGAAAATGCCGGGGAACGCGAGCACGTTGTTGATCTGGTTTGGAAAATCCGAACGGCCGGTTGCAACAATGAACGCGCCCGCAGCCGTTGCGCGATCGGGCATGATCTCGGGTACGGGATTTGCAAGCGCGAAGACAACCGGACTGTTGCGCATGGAACGGACCATGTCTTCCGTGAGGACGCCTGCTTTGCTGAGGCCAATGAAGATATCGGCTTCGCGGATAACGTCGGCAAGCGTGCCGCGCTTGCCGGATCGGTTCGTCGCGCGGGCAAGCTGGATCTTTTCATCATTCAAATCCGCGCGACCTTCGTAGATGGCTCCGCGGCTGTCGCACGCCACGACATCACGCACGCCATAGCTCAGCAGCAATTTTGTCACCGCAGTCCCGGCCGCGCCGGCGCCGTTTACCACAACGCGCGCTTCATCCGCGGACATTTTTTTGAGCTTCAAAGCGTTCATGACGCCGGCGAGCACCACGGTCGCCGTGCCGTGCTGATCGTCGTGCATCACGGGAATCGGAAGTTCATCGCACAAGCGCCGCTCAATTTCAAAACAGCGCGGCGCGGCAATGTCTTCGAGATTTATCCCGCCAAAGACCGGCGCTATGCGCTTCACGGTCTGGATGATTTCCTCGATGTCTTGCGTTGCGAGACAGATCGGAAACGCGTCGATGCCGGCAAACTTTTTGAAGAGCGCGGCTTTGCCCTCCATGACTGGTATCGCCGCCTCCGGACCCAAATTGCCGAGACCCAGAATCGCCGACCCGTCAGACACGACGGCAATCGTGTTTCGCTTCAGCGTATATTCCCGCGCAAGCTTGGGATCATTCCCGATCTCAACGCTCACCTGCCCCACGCCAGGCGTGTATGCAAGCGAAAGGTCGTGCCGGTTTTCGAGCGGCACCTTGCTCGCCACCTCGATTTTCCCGTGATGCTTGCGGTGAAGCTCCACGGCGTCTTTATAGATCTTGTCCATGAGACTAGTTTACCATTCCGTTGTTCTTTTTATCTTCCGTCTGTGGCGCTCGCCTAGCGCTTCGCCCACTGGGGATGTACAACTTCCGATACGTTCTCGGCAAAAAGCGATAAGGGTGCAAATTTTGGATATAGTTTTGCACCGACCGCTTTTGCGACGCAACGATAGGAATTAAAAAATCTGCGGCGCTCCAAAATAGTTTCTCACCACTTCCCCTGCATATACGCTCTCGTCTTCGGTCCCAAGATGCCTGATGCGGGGGTGATGCCATTGGCTGCCTGCCATTTGGCAAGGGCAGCCTGGGTCTTGGCACCAAAATACAAGCCTTCATTGCCGGGAGATCCTGCTCCTGATGCAGATATGGTATATCCGTTGTCATTGAGGAAGAGCTGGAGATTCTTGACGTCTTGACCTGAGCTGCCCAGGGTGAGGGTTCTCGTGAAGCTTGCTACCAATTGATGGTTCAATTGGGCAATCAATGCCTGGAGTTCTGCAATGAGGGATTGGAGCAAGGCTTCAAGCGAAGCTTGATCTGCGGGGAGGGTGGATGAAGAGCCGGTGCCTCCACCGGTGGAGGTTGTGGTGGTGCTGGCGCTTGAGGAACCGGAGCTGCCAGAAGAACCTCCGCCCGAGCTGCCACCGCCTGACGATCCCGAACCGGACGAGCCACCACCGCCTCCACCGCCGCCACCACCACCACCGCCTGATGCAACAGTGTTGCTCACGCTCACGGTGATCGCCGTCGTGTTGGTATTGCCGGAAGCATCGGTTGCCTTTGCGGTAATCGTGTGGGCGGCATTGCTCAAACTGGTGGTATCAAGGGAGAACGTCCAGCTGGTCGTCCCTTGCACT
>DATKNI010000017.1:0-8800 GCA_035541415.1 Minisyncoccota bacterium
GCAGGCTTTGGAACGTTCCGCGTTGCAAAGCGTGCCGCCCGCGAAGGCCGCAACCCGAAGACCGGCGAAAAGATTCAGATCAAAGCTTCGGTCAAGCCGAAGTTCCGCGCCGGCAAGCTTCTCAAAGAAGCTGTGCTCTAAGTATTGAAAAAAGATCTTTTTTCAAGAACAATCGCCGTGCATTCGGTTTTGAGACCAGCGAAGACGAATGTCTCAAAACCGAATGCGCGGCTTTTGTTTCTCGGGGAAAACGAGCTTTTTCAAAACTCAGAGCCACAGCTTTCTTTTGATGGTAAAATAAACGTATGCCAGCGCCGTTTCAAATCACGTGGGATGCTCCGGAATTCGAATACCGCGAGAAGGGTGTCTCATGGTATTGGATTTCGATCATCGCTGCGGCGTGCATCGTTGCTTTCTCCGTTTGGTTTCAAAATTTCTTGTTCGGCCTTTTCATCGTCATCGCTGAGGTCCTTTTCATCGTTTGGGGCAATCGCGAGCCGCGGCTCATTGAATTTTCTTTGAACGAACAAGGCCTCTCGATCGATGGCAGGAAATTTTACGGCTACAAAGACTTCGAAGCATGGAGCGCCGACGCATCGTCGGACCATTTCGCCGAAATCTATTTCTATTTCCGTTCGCGCGTGAAGCCGGCGCTCAAAGTGTTGCTCCCTGCGGAATATCTGAACGAATTCCGCGCGAGCCTGAAGGGGACGTTGAAGGAGGTGGAGCACAATCCATCATTCATCGACGTGATTGAAAAAATCCTCCGATTCTAGTATCATCACTTTCAACGAATGAAAGGTTTTACTCCCCGCCTCGTCCGACTATATTCTTAGTAGGAAGACGAGGCGGGGAGCAAAACCCGAAACGAGCCCTCGTCGTTCAACGGATAGGACGCAAGATTGCGGATCTTGTAATCGAGGTTCGATTCCTCGCGAGGGCACCAGCTTATGTTCAGTACCGACGCAGCGCACCAACGGTAAAAATGGGTTTTTTCTTGATATAATATCAGCATGAAGTTCAGTCCCCGATTTTGGGCCGTTATCATTCTCGCGTTAGGCGCGGGTTTTGGCATGGGATGGATGGCTCATCTCGCAGCTTCAGGATCAAACAGTCCGGCTTTGCCGCTCCGGCTCTCGAGCGCCGATTATAAATACATCAGCCCGCTGCTCGCATGCAATGCCTCAAAATTGGTTCCGCAGGATACTGTGGTTTCAAATGCGATACAATCGGTTGTTGCAAACCACGAGGCGCAAAATGACATAACGTCTGCATCGGTGTATTTCGCAGATTTCTCGACCGGCAAATGGACCGCCGTGAATCCAGGCGACAAATATTATCCGTCAAGCTTGGGCAAGGTACCGATTCTGATGGCCTACTATGGGCTCTCGGAAGAATCGAGCTCGCTCATGGATAAGGTGGTGCTGTTTCCAAAGGGCAGTCCCGATTTGAATGCCGAACAGGAAATCCAACCAGAGCAGGCGATCGTGCCGGGGCAAGCGTATACGGTTCGCCAGCTTCTCGAATATATGATCAAGTACTCCGATAATAATGCCGCGCAACTCTTGTATACTGCGGCAAATCAAAGCGACATTGCGACCATTTATTCCGATCTTGAGATTCCCGTGAACGGCAACATTACGTCTTCGACGCTCGACTTCATGACGCCGCAGCAATATGCGATCCTTTTCCGCACGCTCTACAATGCAACCTATCTCTCCCGGGACGACTCCGAAGCAGCGCTTTCGCTCATGACACAGACGAGCTTCACCCACGGCATCGTGGCGGGCGTGCCGGCCTCGACGACGGTTGCGCACAAGTTCGGTATCGTTTCGTTTTATAACGGGACCACGGTCACGAAGCGCGAGCTCCATGATTGCGGCATCGTCTATGCGCCAAACCATTCCTACCTGTTGTGCGTCATGACTCGCGGATCGTCGGATCTCGGCAGCCAGGAACAGACGATTTCCGATATCTCTCAAACTGTTTATGAAACCGTTCAAAAATCTGAGTAAAAGATCCGCGATTTTTGCCGTCGCCCTGATCGCAGTCGCCGGTGCGGCGCTCGGTTTTGTGATGTCGTCGTCTGCCCCTTCCGCACCGCCATCGCCATACGATTCGAATGGATCCTCGGCGCCGGCGTCGCCAACGAATGTTGTTGTGCCAACAACACCGCGATCGGCAGGTTCAACGACAACGATGAGCACGTCAACGTTCAAGCCGCCGACGGGGACGCCGCACGTGAACGGCCCGTCGGGTCCGCCGCCGAGGTATTAAGCAGCGGATTGCATTGATATTTTTCTCAAAATCTATACAATAGTTCAGTAAGCGGGTATCGTATAGCGGCTATTATGGCACCTTGCCAAGGTGCAGATACGGGTTCGACTCCCGTTACCCGCTCCACTAGGGTTTCACGGCTCGTTCTAGCTTGAGCAATCGTGCGTCATGATTTTTAAGTTCGATGCCGATATCTTTGAGGGCGTCCACAATCCGGTTTTCAAGCTGGAACAAATCATTTTTGGTAGCCATCTCCTGTTTTATCGTCGCGAGTTCGCCGTCGATCCTGGCAAATTCTCTCTGACAAGAGAGCGCAAGCGAGTCGATGCGGTTTTCAATTTCGCCAAACCGAGCGTCCATCGCGTCGAACCGAGTGTCCATCGTGTCGAGCCGAGCGTCCATCGTGTCGAGCCGCCCATCAATCCCATCGAAACGCTCATCCATCGCGTTCAATCTCTCGTCTATCCTATCGAAGCGCTCATCCATCGCGTTCAGCCGGGCATCGATCTTGTTCAATCGCTCATCTATCCCTTCAAAACGTTCATCCATGGCGTTCAATCTCTCGTCTATCCTATCGAAGCGAATATCCATGGCGTCCAGCCGGTCATCAATTCCCCCAAGGCGGGCATCCACGGCGTTGAAGCGGGCGTCTATGTGTTCCCCGAACACATCAATTTTCTTCGCAAGATCTTCGATGGTCATCCTATCATCCTACGCCGCGCACCATCTTCGTCAAAGGTTCTTTAATATTTTTTTAATAAATTTTTGCGGCGTCGATTGGTTACCACAAAAAAACTCCGCGTCGCAAGGCGAGCGGAGTAAGACCAAGGCAACAGTGAACAAGAGCAAGGCTAAGCCGATTGTTTTTCGTAGAGAAGATTTTTCTCCCGCAAAACCATCCGGCCGTTTTCCGGTTCAAAGACAAGCAAGGATCCATGCGGAGGATGTTCGGTTCCCATGATCCGCATGAGGTCGGCATACGAATGATTCTGCAATGCATAGCGGAGCGCAAGTGCGGTGCCCCAATGGCCTGAAATGCAGATTTTCTTTCCAGTCCACATCGGCAGTTCCTTCTCGGCGAAATGGCTCACACGGAATAACACCCGCCAGAGATTCTCACCATTCGGATATCGCTCTCTTATTTCCCCGAATGGCTTGCGGAGGCTTTGCGCGAATTCCGGGAAGCGTTCGGCTATTTCTTCTTCGGTCAAACCAAATGCGCCTCCTCGATTCCGTTCATTGAGAAGCGGAGCTTCGATGAAGCAGGTCATGTTGCGTTGAGGTTCGGTGTATGGCGCAACGATTTCGCGCGCCACGTCATGCGATCGCCTGAACTGCGAGTAGAAAACGCAGTCAAACGCGCCAAATTGTCGGTACATCTCCCATGCTATTTCCCGTATGTGATGCTTCCCGTGAGCGGAGAGCGGCAGATCGCGGTCAGCAACGCCGGGACGTTCATCCGGTTGCGTGTGCCGCACGTGGACAAGCAGGGAAGGGAGATTTTCGTTCATACAGCCTCCTTTAGAGCTGGGACGTTCAAGAGCGATTGCCAGATGGGTGCGATAGTGCGATCCCATCCTTGCCATTCTATCTTATCCCGGATTCCCGGGAAAGCGTGACTGCCCCCGGAAGATACGTGATCATGCCGCTACTACAATCGGAGCGGCGGTTCTCTTTCGCGGCCATGCCCTTTGCGTTATAATAGAGGGCATGAATAAAAAGATCATCATTCTCATCGCCATCGTCGCGATCATTGTTCTCGCCGTTTTTGCGTTTTCGGATAAAACGAACGCGCCGCAACTCGCAACCAACACGCCGGGAGCGACGTCAACCACGCCGACATCAACCGCGACGTCTTCAACTACGGCATCTTCGACCGCTGGAGCGTCTTCAACCTACGGCACGAATTCCACGTCGACCGGCGGGAAGGCCATTTCGCCGTTCATCACCATGGGATCCGATGGCTGGCAGACGTATACGGGAGTGAAAGAAGACATGATCGTAGCCGCGCCGCCGCGGTGGTCCTATGGCCCCGGATCGCCGATTTCGATGGATAATTTCAGCCATCATTATGCAGACGGCATTATTCCCGTCGGCGGAGCCGAAATCGACATGGGGACGACGACGCTCTATAGCTCGCTCGAGCAACTCGCTGCGGGCCAACTTTCTTCGGCAACCAACATCACGACGAGCAGCGTTTCCGTGAGCGGCACGATGTGCACGGAATACGCATCGAGCAATACGCTCGCACCGACGGTTCCTTCAAAAAATTTCGCCGTCTATTGCAACCATCACGGCGTGCTCTTTGAGTTCTATCTCGTCTATCGCGCAAATGATCCGCAAGCTTCGGAATTCAATGCCACATTCAACGCGGTTCTTGCCCGGGTAACCTTCACCAATTAACCGATGGAGATCGCGATCATTGCCGCCATGGGCGAGAATCGCGTGATCGGCAATCACGGAACGATTCCCTGGCATCTTCCTGCGGACTTCAAGCATTTCAAAGAAATAACCATGGGTCATCCCGTGCTCATGGGGCGAAAAACATTTGAATCGATCGGCAAGCCGCTGCCGGGCCGGATGAACATCGTGATCACGCGCGATGAGGGATTCGCGATGGGCGGCGTCACGGCCGCACATTCGCTCGAAGCGGCGATCGCGATCGGCGCAAAGCACGATAGCAAAAAAATATTCATCATCGGCGGCGGCCAGATTTATGAACGCGCGATGGCGGTCGCAACCGCGATCTATCTCACGGTAGTCCACGGGACGTTTGAAGGGGACGTATTATTTCCGGAAATGCCAGCCGGCCAATGGTCGCTCGTTTCCACGGAATCTCATGCAAAAGACGAGAAAAACGCCTACGATTTTGATTTTCTCGTGTATAAGAAATCAGCGTAATCCCGGTCCCGCGCCGTCTTTTCGAAGAAAAGGAGCGCTGTGATACAATGGATAAACACCGATGATTCTTTCCGACCGAGACATCAAAAAAGCAATCGCCGAAGGCCGCATCAAAGTTGATCCGGCTCCCGATTACGCGACCCAGCTCGGTTCGTGCTCCCTCGATCTCCGCCTCGGCAGCGAGGTGCGCGTATTCCGCCCTTCCAAAGTCACGCACGTTGACGTGCGTAATATGCAGGAGGCGGGAAAGATCATGGAGGATCTTGTGATCCCCGATGGCGAGCCGCTTGTTTTGCATCCGGGTGATCTCGTGCTCGCAACGACGCTTGAATGGCTCGAGATTGCGGACGACCTCATCGGCCGCATCGAAGGCCGCAGCTCGCTCGGCCGTCTCGGCGTGATCGTGCACGGCACCGCATCGATCTTCGACGCCGGATGGAAAGGGAAGCCGGTGATGGAGCTCGGCAATTTGGGCGTCGTGCCCGTGATCCTCTGGCCCGGCATGCGCATCTGCGCGTTCACATTCGAAGAACTGTCGAGCCCCGCAGAAGTTCCGTATACCAAGAAGAAAGACGGCAAGTATGTTGGGCAGGCGTCGCCCTTGGCGTCAAAGTTCGCGGAAGAAAAGGAGAATAAAAAATAATTTTCATCATGACCCATGGCGCAGGCAAGCTACGAAATCGAGATTAAATCGCTCTTGGGCGGCCGCGATCATGCGGACAAGCTGCTCGAACGCATGAAAGCCGCCGATCCCGCTTTCAAGAAAACGGGGGCAAGTCGACAGCTCAACCATTATTTTGAAGGTTCGGGCAATTGGGACGCCGTCGCTTCCGCGCTCTCGAGCGACGCCGACAAAAAAGAATTTTTGGATCTGGCGCATAAGGCAAAGGATTTTTCTTTGCGCACGCGCGACGCCGACGGGAACGTTCTCCTTGTTTTGAAAGCGGCGATCGACGATACGACGAGCGCGAACGGGACCGCGCGCCGCGAGTTTGATAAAGCGGTGAACATGTCGATCGACGAACTCGACGCGATCATTCTGAAGGCGGGGTTTACCTATCAAGCCAAGTGGTCCCGCGAGCGCGAGGAATTCAGTTTTTCCGGGGCGAACGTGACGATCGATAAGAACGCTGGCTACGGCTATCTCGCCGAATTCGAAAAGATCGAAACGGATCCCGCCCGCGCGGAAGCCGCAAAATCGGAGCTCCGCGCGCTCATGAAGAGCGTGGGCGCGGACGAACTCGACCAGGCGCGCCTCGGCCGGATGTTTGCATACTACAATGAGAACTGGCACGACTACTACGGCACGGATAAAATTTTTGTAATAGAATAAAACCAACGATGACGCATCATCCCGAACAACAATATCTCGACTTGATGAAAGACATTCTCGCGCACGGCGAGAAGCAGACCGACAAGGGGACGGGCGATGTGACGTACAGTGTTTTTGGACGCCAACTGCGATTCAATCTCGCGGATGGATTTCCGATGCTCACGACGAAGCGCGTATATTGGAAAGGGGTTTTGCACGAGCTCTATTGGTTCTTGTCGGGACAATCGAATATAAAATATCTCGTCCTCAACAACGTCCATATCTGGGACGATTATCCGTATCGGATCTATCACGAGAAAATGGTGAAAGGGCAGCTGCCGGAAATGACGAAAGATGAATTTATTGCAAAAATTGCAAGCGACGAACTATTTGCAAAACAATACGGCGAGCTGCCGTACATTTACGGACAATTGTGGCGGCGATGGCCGGCAAAAGACGGACGCACGGTTGATCAAGTGAAATGGCTTGTGGAAGATTTGCGAAAAGATCCCGACGCCCATAACGCGCTCGTCACGTCTTGGAATCCGGAATATCTCTATGAGATGGCAAAGCCCGGCGAAGGCGCGCGATTTCCGATTTGCCACAATATGTACCAGGCGAACGTGAAGAACGGAAAGTTGTCATTGCAGCTGTATCAGCGCTCCGCGGATATTTTCCTCGGTGTGCCGTTCAACATTGCGAGCTATGCCTTGCTCACGATCATCCTTGCGCGTGCGACGGGCAACGAGCCGGGAGAATTCGTGCATACCTTCGGCGACGTGCATATTTATGAGAACCACATTGAGGCGGTGAAGGAACAGCTCACCCGCGAACCAAAGCCCCTGCCGACGCTCGAGCTCGACCCATCCGTGAAGGGCATCGACGACTTCAAGCCGGAGCGTGCGACGCTCGTCGGCTATGACCCCCACCCGGCTATCAAAGCTGAACTCGCTTTGGTCGGCGGCCTCGTGACCGATGAATGGAAGGATTTCAACAAAAAGAAGCGGGAGGCCAAAAAACCCCAGGCATAGGGCGGTTTGTACAAGTTCCCGGCTGGATCGTATTATAGAGTAACTTATCCACAATATTTCACGTTTTACATGATAGATGGCGAAGAAAAGTTAATAAAAGACGCCATCCGGGGGTCATCCTCGGCTTTCGGAGCGCTCTACGACCATTATCAGCCGATGATATACCGATTCGTTTTGGTAAAGGTCGGAAGCCGCGAAGAAGCCGAAGACATAACCCACCAGGTCTTCTTATCGGCCTGGCAGAATGTTCGGACCTACAAGCATCGGGGCCACCCCTTCTCAAGCTGGTTGTATCAGATCGCGCGGAACCAGGTGATCGATCACTATCGCTCCAAGAAGAGCGACGTGAGCATCGACGTCATGGATCCGGAATACTTCGCCGCGCAAGCGTCGATGAGCGCCGATCTCATGCTCAAGCTTGATGTCGAAAAAGTCCGGCGTGCCGTTGCGGAACTCAAGCCGGATTATCAGGACGTGATCATCATGCGCTTCATCGAAGATCTTCCCCTCAAAGAGACGGCGGCGGCCATGGGGAAAACGGAAGGAGCCGTGAAACTCATCCAGCATCGCGCCATCAAAGAGCTGCAGCAAATGTTAGGTACGCAAGCCTATGAATCTTTTAGAAACGCTTCGAAATTTTAAAAGCGTAAAGCCAGATCCCGCCTACACGGAACATTCCAAGCGGGCGATTTTGGCGTCGCGGCAGTTCATGCCGTCGATGAATCCGATCCGGGGCATTTTGCAATTTATTGAAACGGGAGCGGCGGTTGCGCTCACGGGATTTTTCATTCTGCTTGCGAGCGGCGCACTTTCAAATTCGCAGTACATCGCGCCCGTGCAATATTCGGTGATCGACACGGCTGGCATCCACGCCGAAGCGCAGGAAATCGACGTACAGATCAAGCTTGCGAACGTCACCTATCAAGACGCCGCTTTGAATAACGGTTCAACCGCCGAAGCGCCAACGTCTGCGGCGAGCCCCAAAGCTTTTTCGGCGGCAATGACGGCGGCAACCTCATCCGCGTCCGGCAAAGGCGCTCTTCTTAATGGTTCGGGAACTGCAACGTCTTCCGATGCGGCATCGTCATCGCCCACGATCGATGGCGCGCTCAAGGCGCTCTCGCAATAGGGCTTTCCAACAATTTTCATATTTATGATTCGCTCAGGCATCCAAAAAAAGCTGCCGTTTGTCATCGCAGTTATTGCGGCAGTTTTATTTGCCTATGCTCCGGCGCACGCCGATTCGACGAGCACGGCGACAACGACCGATCCTCACGCG
>DATKNI010000018.1:0-33304 GCA_035541415.1 Minisyncoccota bacterium
TGGGCGCTGACCGTTCCCTGAGTCGTTCCGAACTGCGTGCCATTCACCATGACGTGCAAGTTCTGGAAGATCTGGGTGGTCGTAGCCGGGCTGACCTGGATGCTCACGTTGCTCACGTTTGCACCCTCAGCAGAAGCAGCCTGGAAGGTGAACGAACCGATCTTTTGGTTCGTAACGCCAGCCGAGACCGTCTGAGTTCCCAAAGCGTTGTTCGCGGTGACCGTCAAGCCCGACGCAGCGAGCGAGAGGGCCGAACCGTTAGCAGCGCCCGTGGAACCGAGGTTGCTCGAGATAACGCCCTGGAGGTTGTTGCTCTCCGAGAGGAGATTAGCCGTGACCGAGCTGAACCCTGCTCCCGTCTGGATATCAGCCTTGAGCGACAAGACGCGAGTCGTGTTCGCCGGGATCTGATAGTTGATCGGGGAGCCAGAAGTGCCAAAGCAGTCAGCGTAGACGTTCGTGCCAGTGGCATTAGCATCACAGTTGCTTACATTTGCACCCCATACTCCACCATTCGAAGACGGAGGCGTATTGATCGTCGAACCGACCTGGCCGCCGGCGTCGTCAACGAGCGAGATGTTTTTAACCATGCTGCTCAAAGTTGTCGTAGAACCGCTGAAGACCAAATCGAAACCGAGGAACTTGATGCGAATCGGTTCACCCGACGCATACATGTCGAACTTCGCCAAGGTAACCTGCGAAGTACCCTTCGCAATGCTACCCGTCGGCGTGCCCGAATCCTGCGTCACGGTCGTCTGACCCGGCTGGATGGTGACCTGAGAGTCAACACCACTCGTAAGCGTGATCTGGACCGGAACGTTGTACTGGCTGTCAATAGCGTAGACATCGTAACCGTTCAAGATTTCATACGTGAAGTTCATGTTCGGGGAACCCATCACGTCCTGGAAGATCTGGACCTGGTTGTTGCCCGTGTTGAGCTTCACCGGAGCGGACTGCAAGTTGAAGTACGCGGCGCCAGCAGAAGGAACTGCCGACAAGGACGCACCCACCTGCGTGCCGTTCACCATCAACTTGACGTTCTGCAAGTTCGCCATGTTGGCCGAACCGATCACGCGGAAGTTGATGCTCTTGAGCCAAACGGCGCTGTTACCAACGTTGAAGTTCCACGCACCAACGAGGTTAGACTGTGTTCCGGCCGTCACCTGCGTGGTGACCGAAGACGTAGTAACCGCGAGAGTTGCGAGGCTCGGGTTGGTAACGGTCGTCACGGTGAAGGTGTTGCCGTTAACCGGGAACAAGCCGCCAGCCGTAACTGCCGTGTTGCCGCCAGTCCACGCAGTCACATCAGAGGCGCTCTGAAGAGAGAAGCCCGTGGTGTTACCCGCAGAGAGACTGCCAGCGACATCAATCGCGAGCGTGACTTCCTGGGTCTGGCCAGCTCCAACGGAGAGGTTGAGGCCCGAGAAATCGATGACGCCCTGGTTGATGGAATTGTACTGTGCGATAACCTGACCGTTCTGGGTGAGGTATGCACCGGAGACCGAGCTATCCGACAAGACGCCAGTCTTGTGGAACTTGATCTCCGAAACCGTCACTGCACCCGAGTTGGCTGCCGTGAGGTTGACCGAAAGAACCGGAACGCGTGCCGCGCCGTTGCCGCTGCCGGACGACGTGATAAGCGAACCAGCTCCCGGGTTGTCACCCGCCAAGCTCACGGAAAGACCGGAAGCCGGAGGAATGACGGTGCCCGTGCCCGTGCCAGTGCCTGTGCCCGTACCAGTACCGGTTCCGGTACCAGTGCCCGTGCTCATGGCGTTAACGTAGGCCCGAGACTTAGGACCAAAGTAACCTGCTGCAGGAGAGAGACCAACCGAAGCCTGCCAGGCTGCAACGGCTTTCTGTGTGAGAGAGCCGAAGTAACCGGTCGGGGCCGCGATCGCGAGGAATCCCTTGGAGATCAACAACTGTTGAAGCGATGTCACATCCGCACCACTTGAACCCACGGTGAGGTCGCGAGTGAAGTTGTACGAAGATGAGCCACTCATCGAAGATGAGCCGCCATTCAGTTGTCCTTGCAGCTGTGAAATCTGAGCGAGCAAAGCCGCGATCTGAGCCTGGAGGCTAGCCGTGGACTGTGCGTTCGCTGCAGGAAGCGCAGCTACACCAACCATCGACAAAATCGTCGAGGCAGTGAGCGCTGCTGCAAAAACTTTTTTAATTGTCATTGTTATTTGTTATTTGACTTTAATTTGGTTATCGACCATAGGATCTTTTTTTAGGAGATCGTATGACGTCGACCTTTTCCGTATTCCAGCACCACTTCCGCGAGCCAGATCTGAGTGTCTGACATCCGCAGAAGTGGTGCTGGATCCGTTATCTTCTATTTTCTGGATCGCTTGCCATCGTCATTCGCGATCGGTTGGCCTGTGAGGTTGGCCAAGCGATCAGCAAAATCCGATGACAAACGAGATCAATATCTATATAAAAGAAAAACTCCGACTCAAGTGAGGCGGAATTCCAAAACGCACGCGCACATGCACAAACCAGACCCCTTCTTTGCGTTTTGGTCAGAGCCTCACACCCTAACCTTTACGTTCTATTATAACGTGAGCTTTTGGAAAATGGTTACTCGTTTATCCCCTATTTTACCCACATTTTATCCTCAACCCTTATTGTCGCCTTATTGCCGGATTCGGTAGAACACTGACGGTCCGCCGGCGCCGACCCGCTCAATAAGATTCTGCTCAACAAGCGTCTGAAGATCATATCTGATCGTCCGTTCGCTTGAATCCGGCAAAATCTCTTCGATATCCTTAATCCTGCAATTCCCGATTTGCCGGATTCGTTCAAGAATTGCCGATTGCCGGATTGCCGCTTTCAGTAATCCACCGCTGCCGCTTTCCTCTTGGTTTTCTTCACTCTGGTTCTCCGCGCCGTGTTCGCTAACCTGCTCAACATTGTGGTTCGATTCCGGCAATTTCATTTCTGCCGCTTTCTCAAGATTATTTTTTGCCGGTTTAATGGCTTGCCGGTTTTGCCGGATTGGCATCGCAGATTCATCGGTAAAGATATCTGAGATATCAACCTCCTCTGCCGGATGCGCTTCGGTTTCCGTTGCCGGATGGTTCCAGGTTTCGCCAAGAGCTGACGCCAATCGCTCAATTTCCTTTAAGAGCAGTTCCCCATTATTCATCCCCATCATATTCACATCCATAGCAAAGCGGGTGAGATACTGCAGGGAGTACGTTATTTTGGTCGCTTCGGCATAATTTTCACGGGCAGCCGATCCCAAAAGGACCATTGCCGTATATTTCATATGTTCGGCAAATGCCGGATCCATGCTTCCGGCAATGCGGAAAACGGCATAGGCTATTTCGTACGATTTCTTCAAAATCCAGGCAGAATTGCCGGTTTCATTCATGCCGAGAGTATAATCCGGCAATGCGGCAAAAGTCAATCTATTTTACCGATTTTGCCGTTTTAAAGTTTTTTAATATGTAGATTGTTAGGATTTTTAGCATGAACGTAAAAAACTATATTCTTGCCCTTCTTGGCTGGTGCAGAGTGAAGTTTTCAATCCAATATGCAAAATCCGACATTTTTCAATTCCATGAACGTGAAATCTGGTGGTGTCATATCGGCGTTAATGTCGGGACAGAAATTCTGGGGAAAAATGAACGATTTGAGCGACCGGTTCTTGTCTACAAAAAATTAGCGAAAGAATCCTTCCTGGGTATTCCATTAACCACCCAGCTCAAAACAGGAAGTTGGTACGTGCCGATTGATGTGAAAGGAATAAGTATCCGAGTCGTTTTAAGCCAAATACGTATATTTGATTCGAAACGCCTCATTAATAAAATCGATCAAATCGGTGCTGAAAAATTTTCTGAAATTAAAAAGGGATTCGCCAATCTCTATTTATAAAATTCTCCCCGCCTACAAGAGGCGGGGCATCGGCATGCGCCAAAAATTCAATTATCCTTATTATTTTACCAAGAAAAATAAATTAATCAACTATTGTTTCATTATTTTTTAATGTTCTCCCTAAAGCCCCCATCGTGCCGATCCGAGCACGAGCACGAATAAGACAAAAATGACGCTTGCCGCAATGAGGGATTTTTGCCGGGTTGCATCCCCAAAGAGATATTGTGGCACGAGGTCAATGAGGGGAATGACGCCAAGGAAAACGATGACTGATTGATAGATAAAATCTACCGGCAAAAAAAGCCCGACGATGATCAATTGCCAGATGAGGAGCGTTGAAAGCCAAACGGCCATGCGTTTCACGCCGGTATTCGGCTCCGATGTCCCTCCAAACCGGATGTAGTTGGAAATCATGAGGCCAAGGATGAGCGCAACGCAGAACGAATAGAAGAACGACCATCCCGTCATGGCGCCTCCCTGCCGGATATAAAAATCCCGGATCAGGAAAAACGAGAGCACGAGAACAATCACCTCGTGCGCCGATTTGCGGTCAATGAGCACGAACTCTTTAATAAGGAGCATATAAAAGAAGATCGCTCCGAAGATCGCGGCAAAGACCAGGCTTTTTGGTTCGAGGGCGATAAGGAGCAGAAGGACCAAAAACGGCCCCGCAACCACGCGGGATTGCGGGACCGGCACAAAATAGGCGTAGAGGGCGACGAGGAGGAAAAGCCAAAACGGGAGCACGAGCCATGCTCCCGCAAAAATGACGGCTTTAATGAGTAAAGACCAGCGCGTCTGCCTTAAAATTGACTTTAATCTTTCCGCCATCCTTGAATTCGCCGCGGATGATTTTATCCGCCAGCTTATCAAGTATAACTTTCTGCATGAGCCGTTTCAAAGGGCGGGCCCCGAACTCCGGGCTGAACCCTTCCCGGGACAGGTATTCGCGCGCCGCCGGCTCGATCTCGAGCTTGATGTTGCGCTCGGACAGCCGTTTCTCGATAAGATTGATCTGAATGTCGACGATCTTCTCGATGTCCGCGCGGTGAAGCGGGTTAAAGATGACGATTTCATCAATGCGGTTCAAAAATTCCGGACGGAAACTGCCGCGGAGGGCCTCCATGACCTTATCCTTATAATCCCCTTCTTCGGCGATCGCCCCCGTTGCGCTGAAGCCGATCCGCGACATCGCTTTGAGGTATTCGCTGCCGACGTTCGAGGTCATGATGATGATCGAATTTTTGAAATTCACCGTTTTACCCTTGCTGTCGGTGAGACGGCCGTTGTCGAGCACTTGGAGGAGCAAGTTGAACACTTCCGGATGCGCCTTTTCGATTTCGTCGAAAAGGATGAGGCTGTACGGCCGGTGGCGGACGATTTCGGTGAGCTGTCCTCCTTCTTCGTGGCCGACATAGCCCGGAGGCGAACCGATGAGGCGCGATACCGCATGCCGCTCCATATATTCGGACATGTCGACGCGCACGAGCGCTTTCTCATCGTTGAACATGAATTCGGCAAGCGCTTTTGCGAGCTCGGTTTTGCCGACGCCGGTCGGGCCGAGGAACATAAACGATCCGATCGGGCGGTTCTCGTCCGAAAGTCCGGCGCGCGAACGGCGCAATGCGTTCGCGACGGCGGTGATCGCCTCGTTCTGGCCGATCACGCGCTCATGCAAGACTTCTTCGATGCGGATAAGTTTGTCGCTGTCGGTCTCGAGCATCCGTTTGAGCGGAATGCCGGTCCACACGGCGACGACGGCCGCAACGTCTTCTTTGTCGACGGCCTCCTTGAGGAAGCGATCAGCGTTGCTCTGCGATGACGACGCGATTTTCGCGCGATTGCCGCGCGGCGTCGCATTGTTCGTGGTTGTGCTGTTCACGCTGCCGCCGAAGTTTTTCTTTTCAAAAACCTGGAAGTCTTTTTCTGCCTGCGGCAACTCGCCGTAGATGATCTGCGCCACGCGTTCCAAATTTCCGGCGCGTTCCGCCGTTTCGGCTTCGCGCTTTAAGTTGTCCACTTTCTGGCGGAGCTGGTGCAATGTTTCAAATTTAATTTTCTCGGAGTGCCATCGGCTCGAGAGTTCGTCGTTCTGCTCTTTTAACTTGCCGAGCTTGCGGTCGATCTCGCGCACGCGGTCGGTTCCCTTCTTGCCTTCTTTGACGAGCGCTTGCTTCTCGACTTCGAGGCGGGTGATCTCGCGGCGGACGCCGTCGATTTCTTTCGGCAGGCTTTCGGATTCCAAGCGGCGCGCGGCGGCGGCTTCGTCAATCAAATCAACGGCTTTATCGGGAAGGAAGCGATCGGTGATGTAGCGCGCGCCCAAATTGACGGCGGCGACAATGGCCTCGTCGCTGATGCGCATGCCGTGGTGCATTTCGTATTTTTCTTTGAGTCCGCGGAGGATCGCGATGGAATCCTCGATCGTCGGTTCTTCAACGATGATCGGCTGGAAGCGCCGCTCGAGCGCCGGATCTTTCTCTATGTATTTCTGGTATTCGCGGACCGTCGTCGCGCCGATGGCATGCAATTCGCCGCGCGCGAGGGCCGGCTTCAAAAGATTTGACGCGTCGATCGCGCCTTCGGCGGCGCCGGCGCCCACGATCGTGTGGATTTCGTCGATGAACAAAATGATCTGGCCGGCGGCGTTCTTCACTTCTTTCATGAATGCTTTCAGCCGGTCTTCGAACTCGCCGCGGAATTTGGTTCCCGCGATGAGCGACCCGAGGTCGAGCATCAACACCTGCTTGCCTTTCAAAAGTTCCGGAACATCGCCTGAGACGATGCGCTGGGCGAGGCCTTCAACGATGGCGGTTTTGCCGACGCCCGGTTCGCCGATGAGGCACGGATTGTTTTTCGTGCGGCGCGAAAGCACCTGCATGAGGCGGCGTAATTCTTCTTCGCGGCCGATCACCGGATCAAGCTGGCCCGCCTTCGCCTTTTCAGTTATGTTGATTGCATATTTTTCCAACACTTGGAATTTGCTCTCGGGCGTTTCGTCCGTCACGCGCACCGAGCCGCGCAATTGCGCGAGTACCCGGAACGCCGTTTCGCGGCGCACGCCGAATTTTTCTAACATGGACTTCGCCGCGCCCTGGACGTCGAGGAGGGCAAGCAAAAGATGCTCGCACGATACGAATTCATCTTTCTGCTGGGCGGCGATCTTTGCCGCCTGATCGAGGATCCGCATGAGCTCCTGCGAAAGATACAGCTGGCCGACCGCGGAATTCGTGAGCATGGGCGGAATGCGATCGAGTTCGAGCTCGATCTGTTCGTCGAGCTTTTCGATGTTCACGCCCGAGCGCTCCAAAACCGGAATGACGAGCGACTGCTCGTCTTCAAGAAGCGCTGCGAGAAGATGCAGCGATTTTAACTCACCATGATTCTTTTTTGCGGCAATTTCTTGTGCATTTTGGAGAGCCTCTTGCGCTTTGATGGTAAAACGATGAAAGTTTGGCATGTACGTCTTCTTATTAATTATACTTCGGCGAGTCTCGATTTGTTTCGAGTTATAACACTCATTATAAGAACTGATTGATCATTGTCAATCTAAGCATTAGATTGCTAATGACGAATGGCCAGGCAGGAAAAGCTCCTGTCCTGCCCTCCTCAGCGAAGACGATAGTCGGGCAGAACAGGCCCTTTTCCTGCTTATCTGTCGTAGTCAGTAGTAACTTAGAGACTCGATGGACGCTGGGCCAAAACAACTTGCACGGTAATTGTTTGACCTCCTCGATTAACCGTTAAGGTGAGGGTGTCGCCGACGCTGTGCTGGTTTACGATTTGGCCGAGGTCGTGAGTTGCGTCGATCGGCGTGCCGTTCACGGCGGTGATGATGTCGCCGCCCTGGAGGTCCGCCTTCGCGGCTGGAGAGTTCGGCTGGATTGCCGGCGTACTCGATGAGCCGGAGCGGATCCACGCGCCGTATTGCACGGACAAATTATTCTGGCTTGCGACGGTCGGATCGAGCGCGACATAGCGGACGCCGAGATACGGAGCGGTGATGCTACCGGTCGTTTCAACGGAGGTGATGTCGCGCTTTGCCTGGTTGATCGGAATGGCAAAGCCGATTCCCTGCGCATCAGCGGCAACCGCCGTATCGATGCCGATGACTTGGCCCTGCAGATTAAGGAGCGGGCCGCCGGAGTTGCCCGGGTTGATGGCTGCATCCGTCTGGATGACGCCCACGAGCGTCTCTTGCGAGCCGGTGTCGGGCGCGGCAGCGGTCACCGTTCGGGCGAGTCCGGAAACAACGCCGACGGAAACCGTATTTGAAAATTGTCCAAGCGCGTTCCCGATGGCGATCGCCGATTGTCCGAGCTGGAGGCTGTCGGAATCGCCGAGCGCAACCGTCGGCAATCCGGTCGCATTGATTTTCAAAACTGCGAGGTCCTGGCTCGGATCGCGAGCGAGCACTTTCGCCGGATACGTCTTCCCGTCATTTGTGAGAACGGTGTACGAAGCGCCGGTTTGCGACACAACATGCTTGTTGGTGAGAATCAAACCGTCGGAAGAAATGATGAAGCCGGTCCCCCCGCCAACTTGCTGCAGCTGGGTTTTGCCGCTTTGGCACGGCACGGTAAAGTCGGAACCATTGCCAAAGAACGGCTGGAACTCCTGCGGCAGGTCGCCGAACGGGTTATATTGGCACTGCTCGATCACGGGAACGTTCTCCGAAATGGTGACTGACACGACGGCGGGCGACGCCTGCTTCACAGCATTCACAACGGCATTCTCATAATCCACCACCGGCTGGTAGAGCGGCACCGTGGCGCTCGGCGCAGCCGTCGTTGCCGCGGAAGAACCCTGCTTTGTGAACGGCGCAATCAGATTATTTAAAAAATTGGAAAACGCGTTTGCCTGCGCTTGCTTTGGCCGCGAAACGCCGATGACGGCGAAAATAGCGACGATAAGGAGCGCGGCAAGTATGATTTTATTGCGGTTTTTTTGCATATCCTATTCTACGACGCCTTTTCAAAAAAAGTTTCACGCGCCGGGAGCCGCTACTCCGCCGTCACGCGCCGCAGAATTTCGAGCGCGCGATCAATGTCATCCCGAGTTGTTGGCCGGCCCAAACTAAACCGAATGCTTGAGGCGGCGCGTTCCTTGTCATAGCCAAGCGCCGGAATCACGTGCGACGGCTCGACGGCCCGCGAATGGCATGCGGAACCCGCCGAAATCGCAAGTCCCGCGAGATCAAGTTTTGTGAGCAGTTCCTGCGAGCGGCGCTTCGGGAAATATACATTCAAAATATTCGGGAGCGATTTTTGCGAATCGGGTTCGCGTTCCGGATCTATGCCGTTCACTTCCGCATCGGGAACAATCGTTCTGATGCGCTCCCATAAATATTTTTTGAGCTCCCCGATCCGCTCGCGCTCCGATTCCTGCATGCGCGCGGCGATTTCGAACGCCGCTCCAAAACCAACAATTGCCGGAACGTTTTCCGTGCCGGAGCGGAGGCCGAATTCCTGCCCGCCGCCGAAAAGCAACGGGGTCATCCCCTGGGGATTCCGCGCATATAACACTCCCGCGCCTTTCGGACCATATATTTTATGAGACGAAAGCGTCATGAGATCAACGCCCAAGTCGCCAACGCGGCAGGTGAGAAATTGCGGCGCTTGTGCGGCGTCGGTATGGAATAGCGGATAGGCGGCGGGATTCTTGGACGTTGCGCGCTTCCGCCGGAATGAGGCAATGGCATCGGCGATCGCTTTCACCGGTTCGATCGTCCCAATCTCGTTGTTGGCATACATGATGGAAACGAGCACGGTGCGGTCATCGATCATGGCGGCGATCGCTTCGGGATCAACCACGCCCTGCTCGTCGACGGGCGCATAGACGACCTCGACGCCTTCATGCTCAAGGTGCCGGGCGCTTTCAAGAATGGATTCGTGCTCAATCGCGGAAACGATAATTTTTGCGTTGCGCAATGCGGTGCGTCCCGCTAGCTGAGCCGCGCCGCGCACGACAAAGTTGTTCGCCTCGGTTGCGGATCCGGTGAAGATCACCTCGCGGAACGCGGCCCCGATCCCATGGGCGATCGTCTCACGCGCATGGTCAACGGCCGCGATCGCATCCTGGCCGAAGGAGTGGAGCGATCCGGCATTGCCGAACTTCTCCGAAAAATAAGGCTCCATAGCTTTAAAAACCCGCGGATCGACGGGCGTGGAGGCGGCATAATCGAGATACAGGCGATCCATCTATTCAATTATATTAAAGGAGGCGCGGCGTGATGATGGGCTTTGGGAATGCCACTTTCACCATTTCGCCCGTGTTCCGATCGGGCATCATGAAGAAGTTCTGCGCCCGATACAGATCATAGAGCTCTTTGGTGAGTTTGACGTCGTTAATGCAATATTCTTTAAGCTCCTGGATCTTGCCCGCTTTAAAAAGGGTGATTGCTTCCTTGCCGCTGTGCTCTTTTTTAATCCCGAGATTCGCTTCGGCAAGGCGGCTCAAGCTGATTCGCTGCTTCATGATCGTCTCGATCGCTTCGAGCAAATCCACCCGTTCCTTTTCCCAAAGATTCGGCGCGCCATTGCCGGTCTTCAAAAAATAATGATTGAGCACCGGAACGTCGTAGCGGTTCATGCTGAAGCCGACGATCGTTTTTGCCGTGCTGAAAAGTTCCGCGATGTTATCCATCTCGTGTTCTTCAAAACAAAAATATTTATCCTGAGCATAGGAATAGGCGGCGACCACGGAAATTTTGAGCGCCGGAAAATTGTCCCACCCCACATCGGGGTCGGTAAAGAAGTTTGATGTTTCAATGTCGAATACGAGGGTGTCCATTATACGTGCCGGTCGGCGACATTCGTCGCGGCGTAGCTGTAGGGCTTGGTCCGCGGCTCAAAGTTGTGCGCGCGGATCATGCCGACGATTTCCTGGATGACGGCGTTCGTCGGTCCATTCTCGCCGATGTCGGCATGGATTTCAAAATCGAACTCCGGCAGAGGAAATTTCTTGAGCTCTTCCAAAACTTTTTGCGCGACGTCGAGCGAGATCAAAACTTCTTTTACCATCCGGTCGCGAAGCGTGTGGAATTTACCGAGGGTGAAACGGCGCCAAAAATATCGTCCGCCGTTGCCCATGCGATGGACAACGATCGCCGTCACAAAGTCCGCATCCTTTCCCGCGAGAAGTTCGGAATCCGTGCCGATCGTAATCTTGTAGCGGCGCAACAGGTCCCCCTTCATGAACGCCAAAATTTCGGCCACCACTTCGTCCACGGTGAGCCGAGTTCCGAGCGAACTGTTGAGGAATTCCGGCATTACGGGCATCTTACTCCGGCTATGCGCGCGTTGTCAATGAAAACGGGCTATGCAGACCGTTTATTAACTATTTATGAATGTTGCTCCTCTTATAAATTCACGGCGTTTTTAAAATCTTCTGGATCACCCGCTTCGTGTCGTTCGGATCGTTCACGCGGATGCACTGCACGCCGGTGCGCTTTGCGGCGTAATCGTTCCCGCCCGGATACAATGCGTCGCCGATGAATACCATTTTCTTGATGGGCACCTTGAGTACTTCATCGATCTTGCGGATGCCATAGGCTTTGTCGATGCCCTTATGAGTCACGTCGATGGACGTGAGGCCTCCGCGGCGCACTTCGAACGTGGGCAGATGCTTCTGCATGATCTTCATGAGCTTCGGACGGACATCGCCATTCTTATTCCATGTTTCTTTTGCCGGAATCGGCGCTTTCTGTCCGAGCGCCGAGAACGTGATCTGCGATCCGCGGTCTTCGATGATCGGCCCCCAATGCTTTTTGGGATGCTCGTATCCGGTTTTTTTGAAAGCAGCCTCAAATGCGGCCATGATTTTCTTTTTTTCGGCCTTGCTCAAAACTTTCCGGTATACTTTTTTCCAATCGCCGTTTTCATAGCGATAAAACGAGGTTGACGTCGTCGGAAACAAAAATAGATTATTCAGCAATTCTTTCGGGACCACGAGATTGCCCACAAATTGCTTCCGAAACTGCTCATAGCTTCCGCCGCCGATCACGGCAACTTTTTTCTTGGCGAGCAGGCGCGCCAACATCTTCGACATGTCGCGGCGCATCGGCGCTTTGCTCGGCGCGAGGGTCCCGTCGAGGTCGAACACGATAAGGTCTTTTTGCATAGATATAGTTTACCACCCGATGAACCTATATACGATTACGATGCACAGATGTTTTATCCGGAACGTGCTAAAATACAAACATCATGGCACGGAAAAAAGGTAATGGGTCGAAAAACGGGAACGGCCGGGGCGAAAACGGCGTGAACCGAGAAAATCGCAGGAAAGATTCCGACGGCGCGGGCGAGTCGGGCCTCCATCCGGACACCAAAAACAGCATTCTCGCGGCAAGCTTCGCCTGCATCGGCATCGTGCTCATTTTGGCAGGCTTCTCAAAAGCCGGTCCCGCGGGAGACTCGATTTTTCAAGGGCTTTCCGCGCTTTTCGGCTGGGGCTATTTCATTCTCCCAACCACGCTTTTATTTGCAGCCCTCGTTTTTCTCTTTGCCGGCCGCAAGCGGGTCGCCCTCCGAACCGTTATCGGCGCCCTCCTGTTAGTCTTTTCCTTCCTTGGTCTGGTTGAAATCGCCTCCCCCACGCACGGCGGCTGGTTCGGCCTGGTGCTCGGATCGCTCCGGACGCCATTCGGCACTATCGCGGCGAGCGTCATCAACGTATTCATCCTGATTATTTCGATTCTCGTCACGGCGAATGTTCCTTTCAAGCTGCGCTGGCCCGCAAAAGAACGTGACGGCGTCGAGGAACCCGAAGACGACGAGCCCCTCCTTGTAACCGGCGATACGGAACCGGAAATCGAAGACGCCGAAGAGGAAGACAAGAAATCCAAAAAGGCAGAACGGGAATCCGAGGATGCGGAAGACGTTTCCGTCACGCACCAGAAAGATCACGACGACAAGCCGCGAAAATTCAAAGCTCCGGTTTTTAAAAATTATGTGCCGCCGCCGCTTTCGCTTCTCAAATCCGAAAGCGCCAAGCCGACCACGGGCGATCTCCTTGCAAATGCAAACGTCATCAAACGCACGCTCGACAGCTTTGGCATTCCGGTTGAAATGGGAGAAATCAACGTCGGCCCCGCCGTCACGCGGTACACGTTGAAGCCGGCGGAAGGCGTGAAGCTCTCGCGCATCACGGCCTTGAACTCCGACCTCGCGCTCGCGCTCGCCGCGCATCCGATCCGCATCGAAGCGCCGATTCCCGGCAAATCGCTCGTCGGCATCGAAGTGCCGAATAAAGCCGCCGCGCTCGTGCGGCTCGGCAGTTTGATGACCTATCCTGAATTCAATGCGAGCGGGCCGCTCGGGTTCGTCCTCGGCCGCGATGTTTCCGGCGAACCGATTTTTGCGAATATCGAAAAGATGCCGCACCTGCTTGTCGCCGGCGCAACGGGTTCCGGCAAATCAATCTTGGTGCATGCGCTTCTTACTTCTCTTTTATATAAGAACTCGCCGCAAACGCTGAAGATGGCGTTGATTGATCCAAAGCGCGTGGAACTCTCCATCTACGACGGCATCCCGCACCTCATCAGCCCCGTGATCACCGATAACAAAAAAGCCGTCGGCGTTTTGAAGTGGGCCGTCTCCGAAATGGAACGTCGCTATGAAGTCCTCCAGCGCGCCGGCAGCCGCGACGTTAAAAGCTACAATGCTTCGCATGCCGCCGATCCGCTCCCCTATATTCTCATCGGCATCGATGAAATGGCGGACCTCATGACGTCGTATGGCCGCGAAGTGGAAGGTTCCATCGTGCGCTTGGCGCAAATGGCCCGTGCGACCGGCATCCACCTCCTCCTTGCAACCCAGCGCCCGTCGGTTGAAGTCATCACGGGCCTCATCAAGGCAAACATCACATCTCGCGTCGCACTGCAGGTTGCTTCGCAAATCGATTCGCGCACGATCCTCGACATGGCCGGCGCGGAAGACTTGCTTGGCCACGGCGATTTGCTCTTCATCTCTGCGGAACTTTCAAAGCCAAAGCGCATCCAGGGCGCATACATTTCGGAAGATGAAATAAAAGCGGTGGCGAACTTTGTCCGCGACAATAATAAAGTTGAGATGATTGAACAGGAAGAACCAGAAATCGAAAAGGGCGGCCCCGCGAATTTGGGCCCCGCCGGAGCAACAAGCTTCGACCAATTCATGGACAACCAATCATCGGGCGGCGGCGAAGAAGACGATGACCTTTTCGACGAAGCACTCGCAACGGTTCTCGAAGCCAAGAAGGCTTCCGCCTCCTTATTGCAGCGCCGCTTGAAAGTTGGCTACGCCCGCGCGGCGCGCCTCCTCGATCTCATGGAAGCCGGCGGCTATATCGGCCCCGGCGACGGCGCCAAGCCCCGCGACGTAAATATAGAGAAGATAGAAGCGCGCCTCACGTGATATATCCGATATTATTCCGACCGTCGGGGTTCTCTTAATGAAGGAAGGAAATGTGCTTCTCGTAAAACACACTCCTTCCGCGCCATCTCGGAAAGATTAAAAAAATCTTAAATCGTTTTTGACATTATTATTTGAAAATATATACTGATTGCAAAGGCGGTGTTCGTGCTGAACTATGGACGAATAGCTTCGCGTGTCACAAAAACAGCCAAATTGAATGGCTGTTTTTGTTTTAAATATTTTTAATGGAGCTTTTGTTAGCCTGCGAAAGTCCTGCGAACCTTGGGCCCGTAGTTCAACAGAAGAATATCGCCTTTGACACGTGAAGATCCGGGTGCGACTCCCGGCGGGTCCGCAGGGCATGCATGCGTGCAAAATAGGTTTTTCGGTGCTACAATTCCGGATATGAATCCCGAAGAAGTTGCCTTTGAGCAATTTTTTGCCGAACGGATCAAGGCGAAAGGCTTTACGCTCAAAAAATTAGCCGACGTGACCGGCATCGCGCCCGTCCATATTGAGAGCATGCTTCGCGGCGACTTTGGCAACATCCCTTCGGCGCCGTATTTTCGCGGCTATCTTATCCGCCTCGGCAAAACGCTTGAGTTCGACGGCGAGGCCTGGTGGAACCGGCTCCGCGCCGGCGCGCAGAAATCAGGCGATGCCGATTCGCTTCCCCGCAACCGCTTCATCCGCGTTTCCCCGCCTAAATATCTTTGGTTCGTCGGCGCGGGCGTCATCGTCCTCATCTATCTCGCATTCCAGTTCACGCGGATCATCGGCAAGCCGTCGCTCGCGATCACGTTTCCGCCGCAAAATCCCTACACCACCAACCAAAGCACTTTCCTCCTCGCAGGCACGAGCCACGGCGCCGACTCCATCACGTTGAATGGCGACTCCGTCACGATCAGCCCCGATGGCTCCTGGCAAAAAGGCGTCCTGCTCCAAAACGGCCTTAACCCGTTCCAAATCATCGCAAAAAAATTCCTCGGCGGCGAAACCGACGTCACGGAGCAAATTTGGTATCAAGGCCCAATCGGCGTCCCCGTGGGCACGAGCACCACATCCACCGTTCCGGTGCATTTCAACACGAGCACGCCGGCTACCGGAACGTTTTACGAATAGGAATCTGCCAAAAGGCGTAATTTGTTTGAATTTTATAGAGCTTATTTACCGTAATTCTTGACAGACTTGACAGGCTTGGAAATGGCCCTAGAATTAAAGCTATGTCCCCTGAAAAACCATCGTGAGGCGGCACTCAATTTTTAATATTCTTTTAATCTAACGGAAGTATAATAACTACTATGACACCTAAAAAATCTCCTGCGGATAAAGCAGACAAGGCGGATAAAGAAGTAAAAACAAAAGATTTAGACACGCTCCTCTCCTCGCTCCAGGAAAAGTTTGGCGAGGGGGCGATCATGAAGCTTGGCGACGTAAGCAAGGTTGATGTCGCCGTAATTCCAACCGGATCCTTTTCGCTCGACCTCGCCCTTGGCGTCGGCGGCCTGCCGCGCGGACGCGTTGTTGAAATTTTCGGCCCGGAATCGAGCGGCAAAACCACGCTCGCGCTCAATGTCGTTGCCCAGGCGCAAAAACACGGCGGCAAAGCCGCATTCATAGACGCAGAACACGCCATGGACCCGGACTACGCAAAGAAATTGGGCGTGAATGTTAATGAACTTTTAATCTCCCAGCCCGACAGCGGCGAAGAGGCGCTTAACATCCTGGAGAGCTTGGTTCGGAGCGGCATGATCTCGGTTGTCGTCGTGGATTCCGTTGCCGCGCTCACGCCGCAGGCGGAACTCGAAGGCGAGATGGGCGAACAACACGTCGGCCGCCAGGCTCGCATGATGGGCCAGGCGCTCCGCAAGCTCACGGCAACCGCAGCCAACAGCCAAACCCTCATCATCTTCATCAATCAAATCCGCATGAAAATCGGCGTGATGTTCGGCAATCCGGAAACAACGCCGGGCGGCCGCGCGCTTCCCTTTGCCGCATCGGTCCGCATTGATATTCGCCGCATTGCACAGGTGAAAAAAGGCGAACACGTCGTCGGCAACCGCGTAAAAGCAAAAGTGGTCAAGAACAAAGTTGCCGCGCCGTTCAAGATCGCGGAATTCGACATTCTCTTCAATGAAGGGATCTCGTTTGAGGGCGACATCCTGAATGCGGCCGTCAATCACGACGTCGTTAAAAAATCAGGCGCGAGCTTCTCGTTTGAAGGCGAACGTCTCGGCGCAGGTTTTGAAAATGCCCGCATAAAATTAAAAGAAGATAAAAAACTCCTTGAAGCAATCAAGAAGAAAGTTGTCGAAGCATACAAAAATGGCGACGGCACCGGAGCTGCCGAACCGGAATAACGCGCACCGCACCGGCACACAAGCCCATCGACATAAAAAAGAGCCCTCTCGGGTTCTTTTTTAAATCCCTCCCGTCACAATCTTGTATCCAAAGTATCCCAGCACGGCGAGAATAATGAGTGCGATGAGCGTGATGACAACGGCCATGATGGCATTATTCTTCTTGGCATCCGTAATGCTCATCTTCGTCTCCATCGAGAGGCCGGAAACTTTCACGCTCTCGAACCTGGGCAACCCTCCGCCGCTTGCCGCAAGGCCCTGAACGTCGGCCTTCATCGTGCGGATCTTCACCTCGGTCGGCGGCGGAGGCGCGCCGATCGTTGATTCGGCAGATGCCGATCCGGAAGGGTTTCGATTTATCTCGGGAAGGCCGTCCATACCCTCAATTTTACCATGCTACTTCGCCATTTGCTTGAGCGAGAGTCCGATGCGGCCTCCGTCTTCGTCAACTTTCACAATTTTGACCCGGACGAAATCGCCGACTTTGAGCACGTCTTCAACTTTCTTCACAAATCCGTCTTTGAGTTCCGAGACATGGATCATGCCGTCTTTGCCGCCGCCCAGATCGACGATCGCGCCGAATTCAAGAATCTTGATCACGTTGCCTTCAACGATTTCGCCGACTTTGAATTCGCGGGCAATCGAACGGATATCGCTTGCGGCCTTGTCGACGTCCTCCTGTACCATGCCGGAAATGAACACGCCGCCGTCCTCTTCGATATCAATGCCTGCGAGTTTGTATTTCTCGATGAGGCCGTTGATGACTTTGCCTCCGGGGCCGATGACCGCGCCGATCTTCTCGGGGCTGATCTTCAAGATGACGATCTTCGGAACGAACGGCGACAATTCTTTGCGGTGCTCCGGCAAAATTGCCTTTACCGTTTTCAGGATATGGATGCGCGCGTTGCGGGCATCCTCGAGGCCCTGCTTCAGAATTTCGAGCGTGAGGCCGTCGACTTTGACGTCCATCTGCATGCCGGTGACGCCGTCGTCGGTGCCGGCGACTTTGAGATCCATATCGCCATGATGGTCTTCGGGGCCCTGGATGTCGGTGAGCACTTTAAAATGGTTCACGTCGGACGATCCGTCGGGATTCGTTCCCGTCATGAGGCCCATCGCGATGCCTGCGGCCGGCTTCTTGAGCGGCACGCCGGCGTCCATCATCGAGAGCGCGGAAGCGCAGACGGTCGCCATGGAAGACGAACCATTCGATGACATGATTTCGGAAACAACGCGGATCGTGTACGGGAACTCTTCCTTGGATGGAAGAAGGCGCTCGAGCGATTTGCGCGCAAGATTGCCGTGGCCGATTTCGCGGCGGCCGGCGCCGCGGAAATTGCCGACTTCACCGACCGAAAACGGCGGGAAGTTGTAATGCAGCATGAAGCGGCGCTTGCCGTTCGTTTCCATCGTTTCGATGAGCTGTTCGGCTCCCGGCGCGGCGAGCGTCGTTACCGCGAGCGCCTGCGTGTTGCCGCGGACGAACAATGCCGAACCGTGCGTGCGCGAGAAAAGCTTCACTTCGCCGTCGAGCTTGCGGACTTCGGTGGTCGAGCGGCCATCCGGACGGCGTCCTTTTTCCAAAACATTTTTGTGGACGATATCGTTGATGGCCTCTTCGATGAGAAAATCAACCGCTTTCCAGTTCACCGGCTTCACTTCTTTGCCGTCGACGGCGACGGAGAATTTTTCTTTGACGTGCGCGATGAGATCATTGCGCAACGCGGTGACCGCGTGCTGTTCCTCCATTTTGGTGGGGCGATACACGGCCGCTTCGAGCTTATCGCTCAAATACGATTCAACCGCAGATTTGAGTTCCGGGTCAGGTTCCGAAAGCGTGACTTCCGCTTTTGCTTTGCCGATTTCCTTTTGGATCTTCAGCTGAAATTCAACGAGCTTGTTGATTTCTTTCTGGGCTTCGACAAAACCGGCGAGGATGTCCTTTTCCTGCGCGTCGAGGCCGCCAAGTTCAATCATATTGATGCGATCCTTGGAGCCCGAGACAAATGCATCGAATACCGGAACATTTTCCATAACGAAACTGTTATCGGGATTGATGACAAACCCGCCGCCCTGCGCGGCATTTTTCTGCGCGAGACGAACGCCCGCAACCGGGCCTTTCCACGGAATGTCCGAAATGAGGAGCGCCGTCGAAGCGCCGATCAAGCCGACGAATTCCGGATCGTTTTGTTCGTCGATCTGCAAAACCGTCACGACCACCTGGATTTCCCGGCGGATGCGGCTGTCGAAGAGCGGACGGATTGTGCGGTCAACCAAGCGTCCGGCGAGGACGGCCTCTTCCGAAGCTTTGCCTTCGCGGCGCACGTAACGGCTGCCGATGATCTTTCCGGCTGCATAAAATTTTTCCTCATAATCCACTTTGAGCGGCATGTACTCCATTTCGGTTTCCTTCCGCCCCATCACTGCCGTTGCCAAAACAACGGTCTCGCCGTATTTGGCGAGTACCGCGGCGTTCGCCTGCTCGGCGAGCTGAGACGTCTCGATCGTGAGCGTCTTGCCGGCAACATCAATCGAAAATTGCTTTTTGTCCAACATATTTTTAAATTTTTTTAATGTTCGCACGAACCGACGGAGTAGGCTGTCATCCTGAGCTCTGGGAAGAATCGCGGCCGATCCTTCGCAAAGCTCAAAATGACTTACTCCTTTCGCGCGATTTATTTTTTTACTTTCGCATCACGTTCGCATGTTATACCCTCGATTTCATGATTGCCCGCGGGATCTCTTCAATATTAATGAAGCGGTCCGCAGCTTCCTGAATTTTTGACGACGCGCTCCGGCGGAATGCCGCAACTTCAACTAAGCGGCCCGCCCCCCATTTGAGATAATCGACCAGGGGCAGAAAATCGCCGTCGCCCGTCACGAGGATAACAACGTCGAGAAACGGGGACATGCGGATGGCGTCCACCGCCATGCCGACGTCCCAGTCCGCTTTCTTCATGCCGCCAGCATAGATCTGCAGATCTTTCATGCGCAATTCGAGGCCCGCTTTTTCAAGCGCCTCAAAAAAACTCGCTTCGGATGAAAGCCCGTTGTTTTCTTTTTCGTGAGCGGCGGCGATTGCCGTTGCGCCTGCGGCGGCGGCTCCTCCGCGGCCGTTTGTCGGGCGCTGCGGTTCCACGCCTTCGCTCTTCACCACGTAGGCCATCGCACGGATGAGCTGGCGCCCCGCCGTAAGATGCTTGATGAGTTCGGCATAATTCACGCGGCCGTGATGGAGATTTTTTGCCGAATGATACAGATTTTGCACGTCAACAAAAATGCCGACGCGCTGGTTTGCATTGCTAGGAGCTTGTTTCATAAAAAGATAAAACGAATTATTAAAATTATATGCGACCCGGGGAAACGAATATATGGACCACGAAACAAATTATGAAAAAATAATAAAACGAACCGTCAAAACGCTTAGCGCTTGAGATCGAGCTTTTTAATCAACTTTTCATATGCCGAAAGCTCGGTCTTCTTCATGTAGGCCAAAAGCTTGCGGCGCTTGGAGACCATCTTCAAAAGGCCCCGGCGGGAGTGGTTATCCTTGGGATTTTTCTTGAGATGGGTCGCGAGCTCGTCGATCTGGCGCGACAAGACGCCAACTTGGACGCCGGCTGAACCGGTGTCTTTATCGTGGCTCTGATGCTCGTTGATAATCCGAGCTTTTACGCGCTTGGTAAGCATTAGAAGGTATTATATCTTACTTTTAAGATTTTTGCAAGCCCGCCCGGAGGATCCCCCATTTGATCTGTCGCGGACGCTCATATTGTGCGACACTATAGATAAGCATGGCAGAAACAGAAATCGAATCATTATTCCGCGAATATCTCAATTATCTTGAGATCGAAAAGAACCGCTCCCCAAAAACCCGGGAGAACTATGAGCACTATCTCAGAGAATTCTTAAAATTTTCTAAAATCAAATCCGCCCGAGACATCACCGACGCAGTCGTCCGCGAGTTCCGCCTCGCGCTCGCCCGCCGTGACCTCAAAAAGCTCACACAAAGCTATTACGTGATCGCGATCAGAAATTTTTTGAAATATCTCGCAAAGCGCGACGTCAAATCGCTTGCAGCGGAAAAAATCGAACTGCCCAAAACGCCGTCGCGGCAAATCGAAGTTTTGGAATACGGCGACCTTGAGCGCCTGCTCGTCGCGCCCAAAGGCAACGACCTGCGCAGTTTGCGCGACAAAGCCATCCTCGAAACATTCTTCTCGACCGGTCTGCGCCTCGCCGAACTTTGTTCGCTCTCGCGCTATATCGACTTGAAGCGCGGCGAAGTAACCGTGCGCGGCAAGGGCGACAAATTGCGCGTCGTCTTCATTTCCGATTCCGCGCGCGAAGCGATTAAAAAATATATGGACAAGCGCGGCGACGCCGAAGAAAAATTATTCGTGAGCCTCGACAAAGCCGGCACCGTGATCGGCCCCGTGATTCCCCGAGCCGTGGAGCGCATGATCGAGCGCCGCGCGCGCGAAGCCGGCATTGCAAAACGCATCCACCCGCACCAATTGCGCCATAGCTTTGCGACCGATCTCCTCGTGAACGGCGCCGACCTCCGCTCCGTGCAGGAACTCCTCGGCCATTCCAACATTTCAACCACGCAGATTTACACGCATCTCACAAACAAAGAGTTGCGCGAAATTCATAAAACTTTCCACGGGAAACGGAAAGATTAAACCTTCAATTTCTTAATTGAAAGTTGACGGCTCACCGTGCGCAGGAGACGGGACGACGTTGGAACCTTTATCGCTCTAAATTTTATTTAGATTCTCTTAGGGGCTGACCGTCACCGACGCCGACTTGATCAAGCCGAGCACATTGGTGCCCAAGCCGTCGTTCGCAAGAACTTGCGCCGAAGAAGCGAGTGAAATGGTCGCTTGACCGGGAGCGAGAGCCACAAATGTAAGCCGTGCCATGCGAGCGACTCCGATGATGCCCGGATTCGGCTGGCCCTGTATGACCTGATTGGTAATGCTTGGATCACCCAATCGAAACGCAAACAGGGTAACCGATTCATCCGTTTTGACGAGCTTCACTACATTCGTTGGATACACAACAAGAGCGCTTGCGGCATTCACCGCCGTACCCGAAGCATCCAATTCGAGCAACAAGGAAAAGGAGTTGCCAACCTTAACCGATGAAGTCGCAGGGACGAAGAGAAGGCTCGCACTGTCTTTGATCGTTCCCGGCGTGTTTTGACTCGATGACGCACAGGGCATGAGCGACCCGTTGAAATGAAAAAGGATGAAACTCAAAGAAACGCAGGGGCTCATATTCAGAAAGAGAATAAGCCCGATAGCACCGATGATAACGCCTCCCCCTAAAGCCGCAGGTTTTGATTTCAGCATCTATTCATTGTCGCATACAACGAGCAGAAAATGAATATCAGTTCGAGTTTTCGTTGGCAACGACAAGACTCCTGATCCCGATGAAAGCGAGAACTGCTCCAAGAACCGCCCTGGAACCCTCTATGCAGTCATCGCAAAAGACCCCAAACCGACGAGACGAATTTTTCTGAGATGTGCTGGGGGTGGGACTTTCACTGCTCGACCAGCACCACCAAGTGGTGCTGGTCTGCGCTTTGAGAACCCTCGGTTCTCAAGACTCTCCGACACGGGGAACCGAACGCGGTTCCCCGACCCCCTCCACTCGTTCAAGTCCCACCAAAATAAATCTCTTTTCTTTTTCTGATAGTTGAAGGACTCTCGGAGGCACGAAGGTGCCGAGAGCGAGGTGCGCGTCCAGCAGGACGCGACACCGTGCCTTCAACTATCAGAAAAAGAAAAGAGAGTGCTGGGGGTGGGACTTGAACCCACATGCCTTTCGGCGCTAGCTCCTAAAGCTAGTGCGTCTGCCATTTCGCCACCCCAGCATCCCTGTATTTTAAGCGTTTTCCGGCACTTTGACAAGCTCTCATTATTATAGTATAATTTACGCAGCACGTGGAGGTGAAAGACTACTAAAAAGTCCGTAAACTCCCCGTTTAAAAAGTTCACAATCCAAGTTTAAGGAGACTTTCTATGGTTGCGTTTCTCACAGCTGTTGTTTTGTTTCTTCTACTTCTTGTTTTTCTTGCGGTGATAGCAGCGCTCGCGCTTTCCTGGAAATCAGCGCTCGCCATCATCATTCAAACCCTGATCAGAAATGAAATGTTTTTCGATCAGATTCCGGAAGGTTATGCCACGGCGTACGAAAGCGGCGGAGAGTTCTTTGCTCTCGCCTGCTCTCAGAGGGATTTTGGACCGGTAAAAGCGCCGGGTGATCTTGACTGGGCAATCCGCAGGAAAGGCAGCGCCGAAAAATGGCCCGAATGGGTCGACGACGAAGGTCGTATGCACACAGCTGAAGATCACATGTATATAAAGGACGATTTCTACTGGGATCGACGCCCAAAACTCATCAAAAAGATTTTTGGCGAACATACCGGCGTTGTCTGGATGGGAATCTGGCCTATGGCAAAGCCAAAGTACTACGATCTTCGCATCAACAACTTCCGGACGGTGAAACCGAGCGATTCGGAAGTAAAGGAAAAGCAGGCTGATGTTCGGGAGTATAAAATCAACGGAGAGATTGTCGGTTGGCTCATCTCGTGGACCGAAAGGACCAAACGGGTTTTGCTATCCGATGATTCTTATCCATTCCCGATCGACGGGCTCCGGGTTGGCGCATGCCTCACCGGCAGCAAAAAACAACAATCGATCCTCGTGAACCTCCTGCTTTTCATCCGTGGACGCATTCAGGAACCATACTTGTTCCTGTATCGCGGCCAGGATACGTTCGAGATCATCCAGAACGAGGTTATACAGCATACCCGCCAATTGACGACAGGAATGTCCATTGACGAGTGCCTTGCATTTGGGGTTACTCTCGAATCCGACAAGGACCAGACGAACATGATTCTCGCGAAGAATGCTTTCGGAAGTTATATCCGCAGTCGCTACGGCTTTGCTGCAAAAGGCGCAAGTTTTGGCCCGATCGACATCCCCGGAGATGCCGGCGTGGCCTTGTCAGCTCCTTTCGTAGCACGGCAGAACGCCGAAGCTCTTGCCGAAACTGGCAGAGGCGAAGCGGAACGCGAAGCCGCAAAACTCAGAGTGGAAGGCGAGGAGTTTGCAAAGCTCGTCGATAAAATCGGCTACGAAAATGCAATGGGCCTGCGCGTGAATGACGCGGCAGAATCATTTGCAAAGGCCGGCAACAGCACCGTCGTCCTCGGATTTGACCCCAAATCTTTTCTCGGCGGATTGTTCGGCGGTCCAAAGCCACCTACAAAAGTGATCGAAGGAGGAAACCCAAGTGGACCAGAATCCCAACCCACCAAGTAGCTGGAAAGCAACCATCATCACGGTTACTATCTTACTCTTACTCGGATGCGTGGGACTCTACTACGCCTCCGCGTATGTGTCAGCGAGCGCCGCCAGTCATCCGAATTTTTGGATGGTGGCGCTCGTTACGGCTTTAATCGCACTCGCTCTCGGCATCTGGGGAGCCTATAAGCTCATCCGGTTTCTCTTCCTGTTTGCCCTTGGGCAGAGCGGAAAAGAATATCCAGAACCAGTTGCGCACGAACTCGCAGAAAAAAGACGCGGAGAGAAAAAGGACGAGAAACATGAAGGAAAAGTCATCGTTCAAAAGCGATGGAATTTCTGGAATATCCTTCTAGCCATCGTTGGCCTGACCGCGTTGATCATGCTTTACGTTCAGTATGGCAACCACATGCTCTGGGCAGGAATCGTGACATTAATCCTCCTGCTCATCATCTGGCGTTTGGCGCGGAACAAAGAGGGAAAGACGAATGTCTGGAAAGTAATTGTTCTGGCTTTCGTCCTGTTCTACTTTGAGTTCTTCTTCACGATCATGGCCCTCAAGGCATATGATCCTGAGGCGCTCCGGGCGTTCGAGCCAGGAACTGCATCAGCGAACGTGGGCGCGCTGTACCCTGCCTACAAAGCAGTGCGGTGCGACGACGACAACAACAAGGCCCAGAAAGATTTTTGGGTGGGCGAAGTTACAACCATAAACTTGGACTCCGGGGGAAGAGGCGAGAGCGAAGGCTGCTATGGCTGGCGGATAATACTTCCGGCAGATTGCGCTTCGAAGCTCACCTGCTTCCTTTTCAAAAGCCAGGCTCCCGACGATTACGCATCCATGTGGTGCGATACGTGGGACCACCCCGCTCCTATACGGAACTACCACGCAGCTCACTTCGCCCGATCTGATTCGGATGAGGACCTGAGAACGGGTGGCGACTTTAGGGGCTGCGGAGCTCCAGGAACGGAATCTGGCGGGATACGGTTTGCAGGACGAGGCCAGGTGTGCGTTGCGGTTTTGGACCCCAAAGAGGTCGAAGCCAAACACATCAACCTGAACGCGTTCATATGCAAGCCGCCCGATCCGAAGGCCTAAGGGCAGTCGGATCACAACGCGGCGACCCCAAAAGGTCGCCGTTTTTTATTGACATTTTAATATTTTGATGGTATACTTTCTTCCAGCAGCACGGGCATAATACACACAATATCAGATTCAAGGAGAATCGCAGTGGCCGAAAAAAAGCAGCAACACGAGAAAATAAGCCTCTGGGGAAAAAGCTTCTGGACGGATTTCCGCGAACTGCATTCTCGGGTCTTCCAGGAAAACCTCCCCATTGCCATCGCTACGATTTGCATCGTCATAATCGTGGGGCTCGCATGCTATGCGGTCCCGCGCGCCTGGGAAGCGCTCAGGAGTTCGCCTCCGCCAAACGAACCGCCGAAAGCAAAGGTGGAATCAAAAACGGAACCGAAAATCGAGCCGAAAGTCGAACCGAATCCCGCGCCTCCGAGCTCCCAAGCTCAAAAGCGCGAGAAGGTTGTCGAGGGTCCGGGCATCACGTCCGCCCCCTGGCAGCACTCGCTCAGGGACGACGCCACAGACATTCCAACGCCGCTCGGCTCAGGCCTCGCGCCTGGAACGTCCGCAATTCCGATCCTCGATCAGTCGCTCAATCGGGAAGAATCATTCCGACACGACGAAGTCAACATGGCTGCCCAACGGCTGAAAGCGATGGAGTCTGAGCGGAACCTGATGAAAGCCGGCCTCATTCCACCTCAGGTTGATATCCAACCGCAAGGCGGATGCAGAGGCGAGATATGCATGGTGATCATCGGAGGAGCAAACTATGCCGGTCCAGGACTTATTGAAGTCCACGGCACCGTGCACAGCTTCGTCCAAGAGTCGGTGTCGATCTGGGTTGCCGACAGCAGCGGCACCATGAACACCGACCTGCGGAACGAACATATCGATCAGCAACTTCGGATCGCCGGCGGCGACTACGACTTTGATCAAGCTGGTAAAAACGTCCATATCGTCTACCAAGGCGAGAAGTCGTTTACAGCACGATTCAAGTATGGCGTCCCCGACGATGTTGATAGCGTAGACCTTGATCTATGGTTCTATTGGGGAACCCACACCGATCATTACCAGTGGAAGCACGTTAAGGTATACCTCCACGGCCGGTGATCGCAACCATTCAAAAGCCATACAGCATTGCCGCTGTATGGCTTTCATTTTTTATAAAACCAAAAGATCCCCTTTCGGGGATCTTTTAATGTGCTTATTCGAAATTCCTTTAGCAGGAATTGACCGTTCCGGCTCCCAAGAACGAGCCGACGACGAACGGAACAGCGCGCGCGATAAGCGCAACGCCAATCGCAATCGCCGCATAAAGCAATGTGTGGCCAGCGCTGCCCACAGCTTCCGGATTGCCTCCGGCGGTGAGATAGCGGAAAGCCGCAATGAGCACAAAGATGACGGCGAGGACCACGAGGAACCAGAACATCCAAGCAAACACCGTACAGAGCAAGGACAAGATGCTGGCCAAGCTCGTGATGTTCGACTGCGGGACGTTCGCCGGAGGCGGCGGGCCTTGCGCGATAACCAATGCCGGCAAGACCAAAGACGCGATCGACGGACCGAACATCTTTGCAAAGGCAGTAACCTTTTTCATGAGTATTTTAGAGGAATATTCGACCTTTCCTGGTACCTACTTAGCATACCATATAAGACTTTTTTGGCCACTTTACTGGCCGATACACTGGAAGCTGACCGTGCCGCCATTCGTATTCTGGAAGAAATCGCTCACAATGCTCGGGAAGCCATACGCGAGAAGGGCGACCGCGATGCCGATTGCGGCAAACGTTATCGTCCGGCGTGCCTGCGAAGTTTTTTCCGTGTTGCTGCCAGCCGTGGCATAGGTGAAAGCCGCATAGAGAATCATGAGGACCGAAACGATAATGACGATCCAGAAAAACCACGCAATGATATTGCAGAGAACCGTCTGAAGCTGGCTTTGATCATTCACCGGATTTGGAGGGGTCGGGTTCTTTGTCTGGGCGTTCGCCATCATGCTGAATGCAATGCTTGTCGCAAAAACCGTGGCAGTTGCTGTAAGAGGATTAAGGAATACCCGTTTGATGGTGTTCATATTTGGATATTTTTTTCGACCCTTTTGGTTTCAGGAATATTAGCTGTTATTGAGAATGCTCTGGATGAGGCTCGATATGCCGCTCGCAATGAGGGCGATACCGAATCCAATAGCTGCGTACATAATGGTCTTCCGACCCTGGGAAGCCTTTTCTGGATTGCCCGCCGAAGTCATGAGCTGGAATGCTCCCACGAGCACCATGATTACGACGAGCGGCGTTGCAATATCCCAGAAGATGAATCCAATGACGTTGCTCACCACTTGTGAAAACGTTTGGCCGCCCAAGGGATTGGTGAGTGTGACACTCTGGTTGCAGTTGCCATTCTGGCACTGGGCAAGGGCAACATTAACATAGGCAAAAGAAATGAGGGGTATCGCAAATGCCCACTTCGCCTTGCGCAACGCGTCTTTCATTCCTCTTATTATAGGATATTTCAAGCGCGAAAGGGCCATCCTATTGGGGACAGGCCGGCAGCGGGAAGGCCTGGCCGCCCTGGTATATGGTCACGGGGAGTTTGCAGGCGTCGTTATGGGAAATGCCGAGGCGCGACATAAGATCGGCAATTGCCTGGTTTTGGGTCCCGGCCGGAGCTCCCGGCTTTATGCTCATGATGAAACTGCTGTCAATCGTGGAATAATCGATTTCGTATGATGGATTTTGCACCAAAACCAATTCCGACCCCTCCACCAAGCCAACGGCATTCTTATAAAAGTTTTTTACAACGAGCGTTCCGCTTTTTGTCCCGAGGGCAAGGGTATCTCCCGGCGGTATGCTTGAGGGATCGATATTGCCTTGGAGATTATTGAAATTTTGCTCGGAGCCGGATGGCCCTCCTATCATGGTTGCGCCGCCGTTGCTGCGAGAAAAGAAAAACGCAGCAATCCCGGCGAGGACCACGACGATAACGATTCCGATGATGATGATTTTTTTCATAATTTAATTTGAATCACAAGAAGCCGCGCTAATATGGACGTGCGTTGCGCCGCCGCTTATGCAATCAACCATAACGCCGCTCGCCGCCTCGCATCGCGCTTTCGGATAGCCGCCTCTCGGAATGCCGCACGACTGGTACGCCGTGTTGATGAGCTGCACCGCTTGAGCACCCGTAAGGTCAACGTCGACGGCGAGCGATCCGCTTGAACCGGAACGGCCGCCATAGTGGCAGGAAAATGCCGCATGGCTGCATGTAAATGACGGATCGCACTGCGGCTTGCCTCGCGTATAGTTGCAACTTGGATGACTTTGGTCATAGGTAAACTGCGGAGCGTTAAAGTTCATATGCGCGTGAAGGCATGATATGAGCGTAGTAATTTCAGCCGAGGTTTGCGCCGGGTACGGCTCGTTGTTATTTTGGGCGACATTCGCAAGATCGCTGCACAGCGGCGATGAGGTGGGGCTGCCGCCTGTGCCTTCTGACGGCGGCGGAAGGTTGATACTCTGCAAGCTTGGCAGGCTGAGGTTAACGAGGGCGGGATTGATAAGATACAAGATCATATAGGCTCCGGCGAGAAGGGCGAGGCCGAGGAGCGCGCTCCAGATCCATTCTTTCGCATCGCTTTGCGCGCTCGGATTGCCGGCTCCGGCCATGTAGCGCACGCCGCCGTAGACGATCGCGCCGAAAGCGAGAAGGCCGCCGATCAAGAGCGCAAAATTATAAAACCCGTTAATGATGTCGCCCGGCGACGAGGTCGCCGCAGGTCCATTCGGGCCGGGAAGGTTCAATGAAATATGCACCTGGGCAAACGTGGCAAGCGGCGCGAGGACAAAAGCGATGGTTGCGGCGATAAAAAAAGTTTTTTTCATGGTTATGAAGCGACGCAGTTGAATTGCCCCCCGTTGCTGAATCCGCCGACGCCGGAAATGTTGAGGAAGCTCACAAAACCCTGCACGACGAGATACGCGAGAAGCACCATCGCAATGCCGAGGACGGTTGCGGTGAGGATCCGCTTGCCCTGCGAAAGTATTTCGGGCTGGGCGCCGGACAACATCATCATGATACCGCCCGCAGCGAACATGATGGGCGCGAGAATAAACAAACATACCGAGATGCCAAAATAGATGACGTTAATAAAGGTGTCAATGAGATCGCACAAGCTCGTGCATTGCGTGCCCGAACCGCCATTCAGGTAATTGCCCGTGCAGGAAACGAGCGGCCCCCAAAAACCGGTGGGCCAGAGGTTTGGTGTTGAAAAATTTGCCGCGATGCCGATGTGCGGCAGCGAGATGACGGCGAGGACGACGAGAAAGAAAATGAACTGCCCTGCCTGTTTTTTCATATCATTAAAAAATCATTAAAAATTATTTCGATTGGATGATGGCGTTTACTCCCGCCTGCGCCGTTTGGAGCGCCTTCGTGGATTCCGCGGAACCGTTCAGCACGCTCACGATCGCCGCATTCATCACGTCGGCGATTTTTCCCGAATCTGCCTCGTGCCACGAGCGCGCCGTGAGCGCCTGCGTTCCAAAAATCGAGAGCGTCGGATCGTTTGCATTGGCCTGGATGACGGACCGGAGCGCGGACGGCGTCCCCGTTTCTTTATTATAGAGCCCAACGAGCGAATTATCCGTCGTGAGGCCGATCACAAAATTCCATGCGGCGGCAACTTGGCCAAACCGGGCGACGGCCAAGCCTTGATAACTCGGGTAGCTCACGGAAATGGTTGCGCCGCTCGGCTGGGGCACGGCAGCAACGGCATAATGCAGGAAGGGAGCTTTCTGCTTAATGTCGGTGGCCGCTGCGGCGTAATCAAAGAGAATTGCGGCTTTGCCTTGGATGAAATTGCTTTCCGCATCGCCGAGTTCGTCGGTCCACGTGTAATACGGAGACCCCGGATTCGCAAACTGCAGGTAAAAGTTGAATGCGGAAAGGCCCGGCGAAGCGCCGCCACTCGTACCCGCAAAGCTGGCTCCCGAGAATGTCGGCGTCGTCATCTGCGTGCCGTTTTGGAGCATTAAAAGATAGAGGATATCAACCGCGTTCGGGATGCTTGCCGCCGAACCGCCGATTGCGGCACCCGCCTGCGTGATCTGGCCTTGGGCATTCGTCTCTCGGAGCCGCGTGACGTCGGTATCAAATTCGTCCCAAGTCTTGGGCATCTCCGCAATGCCGGCCGAATCAACCAGGTCTTTGTTGTAATACATCGCGAGCGTATCGAGCGAAAGGGGCAGCGCGTACACGTTGCCGCCATCCACAAAGTCCTGGCTCACGACGGTCGGGAAATCATTCTGCAGGGTGACCAAACTGAACTGTTCGATATTCGTCGCCGGCATCGGCGCAACCACGTTTTCCCACAGCGGAAGGTCGTGATCGTTTATTTCAAAAACGTCCGGCCCGGTGCCGGCGGCAAGAGCGGCGAGCAGCGTGGTTTGATACGTTGACGCATCGATCTGCCGGTAGGTTATCTCCGCTCCGTGATTTGCGGATTTGTACGCGTCGAACATGTCTTTCATCGCCTGCGGATCGTCCGTCCCCCACACGACGAGTTTTGCGGTCACCGTTTTACTCGACGGACGGAGGTTGAAGTACACGACAACGCCTACGAGGAGGACGACAAAAAAAGCAAAGCCGATGATAATGACTTGTTTCTGAGTGAGTTTGGTTGGCATATTCCTGGTACCGGCGGCGGAATCCTGTCGCGCCTCCCCAAGGAATGCGCTTTAGATCACCACCGTTCCGGCTAACCGATCTCCTTCCTTCAGATTCATGATTCGCACGCCTTGCGCCGAACGTCCCGTCTTGCGGACTGCGCCGAGCTCCGTGCGGATCATCTGTCCCTTGGCTGAAACCGCAAAAATCTCTTTTTGATCGAGGACGACGTGCGCCGAAATGAGCGGGCCGGTCTTTGGAGTGATCTCCGCCGTCTTGATGCCCGAACCGCCGCGGCTCTGTGTCTTATATTCCTTGAGCGACGTCTGCTTGGCAAAGCCATGCTCCATCACCACCAAAAACATCGCCTCCTCTCCTTTATTGATTATATCAAAGCCGGCAACTTCATCGTTGCTCTTCTTGAGTTTGATCGCGCGGACGCCGCTTGCCGTGCGTCCCATCGGGCGCACCTGCTTCTCGTCGAAGCGGATCGATTGCCCCTGGCGCGTTGCCAAAATCACCTGGTCGGTTCCCGTCGTGAGCGCCGCCCACTTGAGATGGTCGCCTTTCTTGAGCGAAATCGCGATGATGCCGGTGCGGCGGATATTCGCAAAGTCAGCGAGCGGCGTCTTTTTGATGACGCCGTGCGTCGTTACCATCATTAAATATTTCTTCTGCTCGCCTTTCGCGGAATAATTGACGATCGCGCTCACGTTTTCATCGGCGGGCAGTTCGAGGAAATTCTGGATGGCGCGGCCTTTCGAGGTGCGCGTGGCCTGCGGGATTTCGTACACTTTGGTTTGGAACACGCGGCCGCGATCGGTGAAGAAGAGCACGTTGTCGTGCGTGCGCGCGCTGAAGAAGTGCGAGAGGAAATCCTCGTCGGCGACTTCGGAGCCGATAATGCCCTTGCCGCCGCGGCGCTGGGACTTGAAGGTGTCGGGCGGGAGGCGCTTGATGTAGCCGCCGCCGGAAACCGTGACGATTGCGCCTTCGTCCTGGATGAGGTCTTCGTCGCTCACCGCGTCCGGCGCGCGCGCGACAACCTGCGTGCGCCGTTCGTCGCCGTATTTATTCTTTAGTTCGGTGATTTCATCCTTGATGATCTTCACAATCTTAGCCGGGCTCTTCAAAATGAGCTTCAATTCTTCGATAAGCGCTTTCTTTTCTTTGAGTTCGGCTTCGATCTTTTCGTGTTCGAGCGCGGCAAGCGTCTGCAAGCGCATCTCAAGAATCGCCGTCGCCTGGATATCGCTGAATTTAAATCCTTTTACGAGGTTCATATGCGCATCTTCTTTGTCTTTTGATTTCTTGATGGTCGCAATGACGCGGTCAATCGAATTGAGCGCCTTCGCGAGGCCTTCCAGAATGTGCGCGCGTTCCTCCGCTTTTTTGAGGTCAAACTGCGTGCGGCGGCGGATGACTTCTTTGCGATATGCAACGTATTCAACCAAAATATCGCGCAGGGTGAGGAGCCGCGGCACGAGGCCGCCGTCTTCCGAGACGAGCGCGATCATGTTCATATTGAAATTCTTCTGGAGATCGGTGTGCTTGTAGAGAGCGTTCAAAACCTTCTGCGGCGGCACGTCGTTCTTGAGCTCAATCACGATGCGCATGCCTTCGCGGTCGGATTCGTCGCGCAAATCGCGGATGCCTTCGATCTTCTTTTCCTGTGCAAGTTCGGCAATCGTTTTGATGAGCTCGGACTTGTTCACCTGATACGGGATCTCGGTGACAACGATGTCGAATTGTTTGCCGGCTTTTTGTTCAACGATTTCCGCCTTTGCACGCGTGAGGATTGCGCCGCGTCCGGAAACGTAAGCGTCTTTGATGGCTTTCTTGTCATAAATGATGCCGCCCGTCGGAAAGTCCGGACCTTTCACAAATTCAAGGAGGTCTTCGCTCGTCGCGTCAGGATTTTCTGCAAGATGTAAAATGGCATCAACGATTTCGTTGAGGTTGTGCGTCGGGATGCTCGTCGCCATACCGACGGCGATGCCGAGCGTCCCGTTCAAAAGGAGGTTGGGGAGCTTCCCGGGAAGCACCATAGGTTCCTCACGAGTCGCATCGTAGTTTGGCATCCATGGCACCGTTTCCTTTTCAATATCAAAAAGCATCTCTTCGGCAATGCGTGTGAGCTTGGCTTCTGTGTAACGATAGGCGGCTGGCGAATCGCCATCAATAGAACCGAAGTTACCTTGTCCGAGAACGAGCGGGTAGCGCAATGAAAAATCTTGTGCCATGCGGACCATGGCATCATAGACGGAAGAGTCGCCGTGCGGGTGATAGCGCGCAAGCACTTGGCCGACCACGTTCGCCGATTTACGTGTTTTTGCACTAGCCGTGATCCCGCTATCCCACATATCCCATAAAATTCTTCGGTGCACCGGCTTCAAGCCGTCGCGCACGTCCGGAAGGGCGCGCGAAACGATCACCGACATCGCATAGTCGAGATAGGATTCGCTAAGTTCTTTGGTTATTTCGCGTTTTTCGTAGTTGGCCATTTTCTTCGGATTATTGGTTCGGGGTGATGGTGTATTGCTTTGGCTCGCCGAGCGAATTGCCGATGCCCTCGAACCCGTTCACCATCTTATGATATAAACCTGC